>JAQVYP010000056.1 GCA_029004655.1 Oscillospiraceae bacterium
GCAATTACATCATGGCATATTTATTGATTATTAGGCTTTATTCAGATGGTCCGGCAGTTGAATTTTTCAAATATGTGTTCAAATCTCTTAATTTATCTTTTGTTGTAGTATTCGAGGCTCTGACATTTTCTTCTCTGGTTTCCATAATCTCTTTACGCAGGATAGGTATATCAGCCGGCGCCTTAATTCCAACGCGAATTCTGTCCGCACCAATGTCAAAAACAGTTATCTCTATATTATCTCCGACCAAAAATGATTCTCCGGCTTTTCTTGATATAATTAACATATCTTATTTCGCCGCCCTATCATTATTAAATATTCTGTACTTAATAGGGTAATTTAAAACATCCAAAACAAATTGTTTTGCTAAGTTGTTTTTTATATTAAGAACAATCGGAGACTTTAAATTCATAGTAATATCAGTGATTTTATCGGACATGGTAGTAATAGCAAGACATCTTAAATCATCCTTACTATCTGCTTTTAGCTCTGTTAGTATCTCATCAGTGTAATTTACACTATAATCAGGCACAAAAGCCACCGGGTCACAAGCTACAAAACACGGATGTTCGTATCCGTATGCCTGTATAAAAAGAAATGGAGAATCATCTTCAGTGAATAAAAGTTCATATTCGTGTATATCCTCAAACCCTAAAATTCCTGTCGTAAACGTGAGAATATTTGAACTTTCCTGAAAATTGGTATCCCAATAAGGCAATTCCTTTTCCATATTTACCTCCCCAACTATCTAAATAACAATTTTTTTGAATCCTGAAATTACTCAATTACATTTCAACTGTGCGGCAGAAATACTGCTTATACTAATTCCAATTAAAAAGTGACCAAGATTTGCGAGGATTTTGTTTGTGAGACAAGGCGGAGGACGCAGGCGGGCTATCGCCCGCCGAGAACGACAACGCAGTCTCGCAAACAAAAGACCACGAAGATTGGTTGATTTTTATTTGGAATTAGTATTAAGTAAAAGCCCTGTTAATTCAAAAAATCAAGTAAAGACGTTTGAATAACTTTCGCACCCATTTTAAGCGCTGCTGAATATGTTGTCTGTGCTGTTGTATAATCAGTTATTGCCTGTGCCACATTAACGTCCTCCAGTGAACTTTGCTTTGTTTTCAAATTTATTTTATCGGTATCCGCTCGATCACTTAAAAATTCTACAAACTTGCATCTTTCGCCGATGTCTGCAACCTGAACTAAAATATCATCGGATTTTTCAGTAAGCTTTTGTATTTGTAATTCAATTTTTGACAAATCATTCGTTTCTAATGCGGTTTGAATTTCATCAAAAAGATTATAAATATTATTTGAAATACCATTTTCATCTACACCCGTACCAAGCACTAAGCTTCCCGGTGTACTTATTGAAAAAGCGGTATTGGCATCTGCATTACCTGAAGCATCAACACTAAGACCAAGGCCAGTGTCAACATAAATCACATCTGATTTTACATCTGGGCTATTGATATCCACACCATTATAAAGCAACGCACCATCACTCCCTATTGTGAAGGGTGCTAATGTTGTATTTGTTCCGCCTAATATGTATTTACCCGCAAAACTCGTGTTGGCCAATTTTAGTACCTGATCCTTAAAGCTTGAAAATATAGTTGCAGTTGTATTTTTATCTTCAACTGACATTGTTCCCGTTGAACCCTGAATTAGATTCTCTTTTGCTTGTATTAAAAGTTCTTGCATTCCCATAATAACTGATTCGGTTTCATCGAGAGTGTCTGATGCATCATTAAGATTTCGTTGATACTGCTCAGTCCTAGCTAAACTTCTTCTGGTTTTAAATGCTTTAATGGCAGAGTTAGTATCCTCTGACGCTTTTGAATACTTACGACCGCTGGAAACTTGTTGGCTTTTATTAGTCATATCTGTCGCTGCCGAATAAAAATTATCGGAAAATTTATTAGCAATTAAGTTATCAGTAACACGCATTTAAATCTCTCCTATTGGCCTACTACGCCCATATCATTTATTAAAGTATCTAACATTTCATCCAAAACAGTCATAATCCTTGCCGCAGCATCATATGATTTTTGATATTTTATCATATTAACACTTTCTTCATCTGTAGAGACACCCGAGATTGATTCACGCTGATTAGCTATTGATTTTAAATCAACTCCAGCTGAAACGGACATATCTTTTGCATACTCTACATTTGTAGCGGCATCCCCGATAACCGAGACTGAAAACTCCTCGAATGTTCCGGAAAAATATGGTGTTACACTCTGTTTCGCATCCATGCTTTGAAGCATTAAAAGCAGATTGCCATTTTCGCCTTCCGTCGTATCTGTTGTACCGGAAGGGTTCGTGGATCTTGTTATAAATTCAGCATTTGCCAACCAATCCTGCGATAGCTGTATGTTTGCGGCCGTAATTTTGCCGTCGCTATCCCCTATAAACAATTTATTGATTCCGGTTGAATCATTAATTTTATTAAAATTATCGCCAAAAGCCTTTGCCAAAGCATTAATAGATTCTTGAAAATACGCAATACCATTGGTACTGTTTTCAGAGTCTGCTGCAAAAATGCCTTTTCCATTAATTCCGTCTAAATATCCGGATATTGCTCCCGATGTAACGCTTGCTGCCGAACCATCTTCGAGTGTAATTTCAACAGAGCCTCCCGAATAATCCAACACCAACTCATTTAAATGGTTGCTTTTCTGACTATCTAATAAATATTCGTCACCCAATTTGATGGACACCTGTCCATCTGTTTGGGCTTCTATTGATACTCCCAACAAACCGGATAAATCATCGAGCAAAAGATTTCTGGAATCTAAAAGTTCATTTGGCGTTGTGCCTCTGACTAAATCACTTTTTATTTCACTATTAAGCTGTGCAATCCGTTCTAATGAGCGATTCACTGTATCTACATCAGAACTACAATCAAAAATCTGTTCTTCCTTTACATCTGAAAGTTGATTGGAATATTGATTGAAAATCTCAACTACCTTTTTAGCTGCAGCTCTGAATGTTGAGGCATACTCTACTGTTTCTGCGTTTGAGCTGAAATTTTGCAGCTCATTGTAAAAATCAGTAAGACTGGCACTAAGACCGTCAGTAGTAGTCTCATCTATAACAGTCTCAATATCGGTCATTATCGCGAGCGATGTACTCCATTTTCCGGATTCAGCATTGTTTTTTCTATAACGCGCATCCAAAAACTGATCTCTCGTTTGCGAAATTCCGGTAACCTCAACACCCTGTCCTACTAATCCAGCATTCGTAACGGCATATTTCGAAGCAGTTGTATCAGGTGATATTGAGGTAACATCAGCTCTCTGCCTAGTATACCCTTTGGTGTTTACATTAGAAACATTCTGACTTGTAACATCCAAATTAATTTGGCTTGCCATTAATGCTTTTCTTATAGCTTCAAACCCACTGAACGTAGCTCTCATATTTTCCTCCACTCTGAACATCTGTATAAAAGAGATTTCAATAATCCTTGAAATAAATCTCCTATATTATGCACGCTTAACTTTTTCTTTGTTTAACTCCGGATTTATATTTTTATATTCTCTTTCATCAAGTGCCGGAATAGTAATACTTTTTGATGAATTATCTAATATATTATTAACTACCAACAGTCTTTGCTTTAGCAGTCTTTGATTTAATGATGCAGCTTTTTTAATTTTACTTAAAACATCAACTGATTTATCAAGCACATATTGATATTGCTCTTTAAGCACCTCTTCCACACAATTGGCAATAATATATCTAATTGTAAGATTGCCAAACCCCAACTGCTCTAAAATATTGTTTTTTTTGCCTTCAAAGCTTTCCATCTGCATAATAAATGATTGCTCGGCTTTGACAATATCATCAAGCTTATTGATATCACCAATTACCAGAGCATTTGTTTTTTCGGTCTGAATCTCAAGATACTTGCTGCAAGTGATAAACTGCGACTGCAAAATCTTGAGAAGCTGCAATGAATCTTTCAAAAATATCACCACTCTAACTTTATGTCATTAGGACATTTATAGATATAACAACAATTTGCCTTGTGTAGTATCAGCAAATATATTTTAAAGAATGGATTTAATTATATCGTCTGTATTAACACTATACTCGTTCCGACTAATTCTGTCTTTAATAGCTTCAAGCTTTTCCGCACTGGTCTTCTGGTTTTGGGTTTTAAGTATATTATCTTTGATTTTTACTTCAATTTGATCAATGGAAGGCTTGCTTGCAACCTCGACTCTATCCGTCGAATATTTGCATGTTTCACTGCCAGACAGCTTTTTTGTTTCATTATCTTTCGATATAGAGCTATAGGAATTAATATGATCAGCGTTATTAATTCTCATATAAATACCATACCTTTCTCATTTTATACTCGTTTGACTTCATTAATATCTTATCATACATATATATCGGCATAAAATAAAGAAAATTTAAATGAAAATTAAAAATTATCTTAAATTGTTTGTAATGTTAGCTAATTCGTCCGCGGTTTGGACAAGTTTTGCATTAAATTGATAGGCTCTTTGAATCTCAATCAGATTTGACATCTCGGTTGCTAAATCAACATTTGATGATTCAAGGCACCCGCTTTGTAATTGTCCGTTTATAGCAATTGCATCCCCTGATGTTGCCGTGATCTCATAGAGATTATCACCTTTATTTGTAAGCCCATAAGGATTGGCAAAGTTGAAAACTCCAATTTGATTTTTTAAATCCTCTGAATCTGATGATATCTTATTTCCACCGCTGCTTAAAACATAATCACCGCTAGAGGTGACAAGATAATTTCCTGTATCTTCACAAGAGACCCCAAAGCTTCCGTCCCTTGTATATTTTACTTTACCATCTTGCGTCAAAACTCCGAAAAATCCATCTGACGTTAATGCAAAATCAAGTGGATTACCGGTAAACTCCGTACCGCACTGAGTTTGAATTGTAGTGGTTCGTGATACTTTGGCTCCGTTTCCGACCATTGCGTTTTGTGCGGCTGTTCCGTCTATATTGCTGTATAATAAATCCGAAAAGCTTATATCCTGCTTTTTATATCCATTTGTGCTGACATTAGCCATATTGTTAGCTGCAGTATCAATCGCCATCTGCTGAGCGTTCAAACCTGAGCCTGCCGCATAAAAACCTCTAATCATTTCTTTTCTCTCCTTAATTCATTCTGCCGATATTCACAGCTTGTTCAAGAGTTTCATCAATCATCTTAACAGCTTGACTACATGACGTAAAAGCATTTTGACCGGCCATCATTCCCATCATTGTATCCATCATGCTGACATTTGATGATTCTATGCAGCCCTGCCCTATACTGCCGGTAAATGCCTTTTGAGCGGATGTTCCCGTTTCTGTAAACATTCCATTTCCATATTTCACCATAGAACTTGTATCCGTAGGATTATAAATTGTAAGATTATCTATAAGCCTATCCCGGACATAAACACCACCCTCGGAGGAGACTGTGAAAAGCTGTCCATCTGAGTTAACAGCCCCATTATTACCCATTAACTTCGCACCGTCTGCAGTTGTGACATATCCTTGATCATCAACCTTGAACTCACCGTTCCTTGTATAATAAGTTTTGTTATCGGTACCCTGAACGGTGAAAAATCCGTCTCCGGAGATAGCAAGATCGAACGGATTATCCGTTTGTGTGATAGCGCCCTGCTCAAAATCTGTGTTTGTGCTCCTAATCGTTTGCCCAAGGCTAATGTTGCCAATATGATCTGAAGTACTGCTGATTTTTGATATTAGTTGCTGCTCAAATGAAGAGAGCGTAACTTCATCTTTTTTATATCCGCTAGTTGAAGAATTTGATATGTTTTCACCTGCAATATCAAGCTTTCTACTGCTGGTAATCATTCCCGACCCTGCCGTGTAAAAACCTCTTACCATTATTTGTTCAATCCTTTCAAAATCACGAATATATACTGATCGTTTCGCCTAATACTAATTCCAAATAAAAATCAACCAATCTTCGCGGTCTTTTGTTTGCGAGACTGCGTTGTCGTTCTCGGCGGGCGATAGCCCGCCTTCGTCCTCCGCCTTGTCTCACAAACAAAATCCTCGCAAATCTTGGTCACTTTTTAATTGGAATTAGTATAAACTGCATGCAGTATGGCATAGCTCAAGAATTTACATAGTCTTTTATACTTGACTTTATTTTTATAAGTGCCGTTGAGTGTATCTGGCACACACGCGATGAACTGATTTGCATCGCTTCAGCTATTTCTTTGACCTTTAAGCTTTCATAATAGGAAAGTGAAATCACCATGCGTTCCTTTTCCGAAAGATTATTAATCGCTTTTGCCAAAACCTCTTTTAGTTCTTTTTTCAGAAGCAAGGCATGTGCAGGCTGATTATCCTTGTCCTCAATATCAAAGCTTTCAAGCTTATCAGTTATTAACTCTTCAAGAGATATCATGTTATATGAATGTGCATCACATAATACCGTTTCAACCTTTTCTTGAGTAATCTGCAAATCATCGGCTATTTCACCATAGTTTGGATCACGATCAAGCGTTTCTCTTAACTTAATAAAGGTGTCCTCAATCTGCTTTGACTTATCTCTCACAGTTCTTGGAACCCAGTCTTGACTGCGAATATAATCAACAACCGATCCTCTTAATCTTATAGAGGCATAAGTATCGAATTTAATCCCTCTGGTATGGTCAAAGCTTTCAACCGACTTAATAAGACAGATCATACCATTGCTGATTATATCTTCGAGAGATGCTTTGCCTATAAACACCCGATACATCTTTTTGACTACAATTTCAACAAGACTGGCATATCGCATAACAAGTTCATTTCTAATCACAATATCGCCCGTAGCCTTATACCTAGCCCACAAAGCATCCTCATATGTATTTGTATTGCTGGTTACCGGCTTTATTAATAAATTTGTCAAATCGGTTGTCACTTCCTTAACCCTTTATACTCTGCAGCATAAATAACATTTGTTTTATTTCACTCTAACAATTTTGTCACATTGATACCATCGCGGAAGCCACAATTTTAACACTGCTTTCAATTTCACTAAATGATAAAACTGTTATATCGGGCAAAAATTGCTCAGTCATTTTTTTAAAGTAAAACCTAACGACCGGTGAAGTCAGCACTACAATGTTTTCGCTTTGAGCATTTATTTTTTTTATCTGCTCAATTAATGATGTCACTATTTTTTGCATCATACCGGGGTCCATTGTTATATAAGAACCGTGTTCTGTCTTTCTGATAGAAGACATTATATTTTTCTCGATATCCGGGTCAAGCGCAATAACATTTATTTTGTTACCCTTTACATACATGCGGGTTATTGTCCTTTTAAAAGCCTGTCTAACGTATTCGGTCAGCATATCGGTGTCCTTTGTAACCACACCATAGTTACCTATGGTTTCCAATATGGTGACCATATCTTTAATCGGTAATCTTTCTTTCAAAAGGTTGCCTAATATTTTTTGTAAATCACCTACAGATATTACTGTTGGAACAACCTCTTCCACAAGTCCTTTATTATCCTTTTTAACATTAGTAAGCAACTGATTTACATCCTGTCTGCTTAACAGTTCATTTGCATATCTTTTTATTGTTTCTGACATATGTGTGATAATAACCGACAGTGCGTCAATTACTGTATATCCATATACTTCTGCATCTTCCTTGTCTTTTGCTGCTATCCATTTTGCATCTGTTCCAAATGCCGGATCAAGTACATCTATTCCTTCTACCTCTTCCATGACTCCACCGTTTGGTATCATCGCAAGATAGTGGTCGGTCAACACTTCTGCGCGCGCGACCTCTTCACCCTTTATTTTTATTACATATTCACCTGGGGATAGCTGGATATTGTCTTTAAGTCTTACAGATGGAATAACCATTCCGTAGTTAATTGCAAACTGTTTTCTAAACAAAACCACCCTATCAACGAAGCTTCCTCCACTTGCCTCGTCCATAAACTGAATAATGCTATAACCAAATTCTATCTCAATTTGTTCAACGTTAAGCAAGGTATATACGTTATCAATATTTCTATAAAAATCCATTTCGCTTTCAGGCACTTCAACCTGTGCATAAGATTTTTCCGGCCTGACTTGTGTCCTCAGCTTGTTTCCTATAAACAGGAACAGTCCGCCCATAACAAACAATGGCACTTTCGGCATTCCCGGTATTATGCACAAAATAAACATAACACTGCCGGCAATCATCAGTGCAATCGGCTGTGAGGTCAACTGACTTGTTAATTCTGAGCTTAAACTGTTTTCGGACGCTGCCCTGGTTACAAGTAAGCCGGTAGCTGTGGAAACCATCAACGCCGGCAGTTGTGAGACCAACCCATCTCCGACAGTAGCAATTGTATATGTTGTCATAATAGTTGTTACATCCGAACCGCCGTTTAACAATCCAATAATGGATCCGCCGATTATGTTGACAAATATAACTATAATAGAGATGATTGCATCGCCCTTTACGAATTTTGATGCACCATCCATTGAACCATAAAAATCAGCGCTTCGCTGAATCTTTTTTCTTCTCTCTTTTGCAGTATTCTCATCAATAATTCCGGCATTAAGGTCTGCGTCAATCGCCATTTGTTTGCCCGGCATAGCATCAAGCGTAAATCTTGCAGCCACTTCCGCTACTCTTTCCGCACCTTTTGTGATAACGAGGAACTGAACAACAACAATTATTATAAAAACAACAAGTCCAACAACAACATTACCGCCAATAACAAATTCACCGAAGGTTTTAATTACTTTTCCAGCTTCTCCTCCATTTGATAAGATAAGACGGGTTGATGATACATTTAAACCAACACGCAAAAGAGTCGTTATTAATAGCAGAGAGGGAAACGCGGAAAATTCAAGCACATCCGTTGTGTACATTGTTGTCAGCATTATAGTCAATGAGATTAATATGTTAAAAATTATCATTACATCCAGCACTTCAGCCGGCAGAGGAATAATAATTAATAATATAATACCTACTATGAGCACTACCAATATGTTGTTGATTTTCTTCATAAGCCTTTTATCAATCCTCAATATTAATACATAAGCAACACATAAATCTAATACTGTTTTCCTATTAAAGATGTCTCTTATTTAATGGGAGAGCAATATAAATTATTTTTTCTTGTTTAAGCTATAAACATATGATAAAACCTCTGCCACAGCCTGATAAAATTCGGGAGGAATCTCCTTATCTATATCAACAGCCTTATAAAGTGCCCTTGCCAGAGGCGGATTTTCTTCTATTTTTATATCATTTTCTGCTGCAATTGCTTTAATTTTAAGCGCCAAATAATTTTTTCCTTTGGCAATAACCATAGGAGCTCTATTCGCTTTTGAGTCATACTTTAGTGCTACTGCAAAATGCTCGGGATTTACAATAATCACATCTGCCTCGGGCACTCTTTGCATGATGCGCCTACGTGACATTTGCTGTTGCCTGCTTTTTATTGCAGACTTAATATGAGGATCTCCCTCAATCTGCTTATATTCTTCCTTGATTTCCTGCTTGGTCATTTTGATGTCCTGTTCATGCTGCCACCATTGGAAAAAGAAGTCCAGAATACCTATCATTAAAACAACAATGCAAACCCTAATAAAAATGCTAAAAACTGAAGAGGCGATAAAAAATATCGACTGCTGTATAGGCACGAAATATAAAGAGGAAATATTTTTAGAGAATTCGACAATACTGTCATATATCATAATAGATATAACCACAATAATTAGCATCGATTTGACGAGCTGCATAATAGCACGAAGTGAAAAGGTTCTTTTAAACCCATTTAGGGGGTTTAAATTGCTAAGTTTAAAAGCAATTTTCTTTGTGCTGAAAATGAATCTTGTTTGAGCACCCGAAAGGAGAAATGAGGTTAGCGCCGATATTAACAGCAATGGCAGCACCAGCACAAGAATTCGGCTTAAAATATCTACCAATAATTTCGTGATACTACCTGAATCAAGAAATTTGACATTGCCCGATCCTGCCAAAAAGAAAGCCATGGTCCGCTGCAAAAATTCATATATATATTTACCCAAAAGCTTTAAGGAAACAAACATAATCAAAAGATTTATCGAAATTGTGATATCCTTGCCTTG
>JAQVYP010000057.1 GCA_029004655.1 Oscillospiraceae bacterium
CGCTCATGAGATTGGGTTGTATCACGGAGTTTATCAACCATTTCCATTGCTGTGTTCATTGCTGTGTCAAAACCAATTGTATACTCGGTTGAAGCAATATCATTATCGATTGTACCCGGCAAACCAATGCAAGGAACTCCGTTCAAAGACAAATCTCTTGCTCCGCGATAAGAACCGTCGCCTCCGATTACAACCACGCCTTCTATTCCGAATCTTTTGCAATTTTCAAGAGCGGCTTGCATGCCCTCATCAGTTTTAAACAGTGGACTGCGAGCTGTATAAAGCACAGTTCCGCCTCTATGAATAATGTCAGAAACCGAGCGCAAGTTCATTTCTTCAACATCGCCCTCAATGAGTCCGTTATATCCACGTTTAATACCATAAACCTTTATTCCCATTGAAATTGCAGAACGAACAACAGCACGCACAGCAGCGTTCATTCCCGGAGCATCTCCTCCGCTTGTAAGAACACCGATAGTTTTAATTTTA
The DNA here is from genome assembly GCA_029004655.1 of Oscillospiraceae bacterium. Taxonomy (GTDB): domain Bacteria; phylum Bacillota; class Clostridia; order Oscillospirales; family Acutalibacteraceae; genus STF2-152. The sequence goes on from JAQVYP010000057.1 coordinate 490, forward strand.
CCCATAAAAACAAAAGCTCCTTCCGCCGCATATCGCCGGCACTGACTAAAAATACTAAATTGGCACATATAAAACAAGTAAGCAATAATTATTATAATCGCTTAAGATGAATTTAAATTAATTTGTTGTTATTATATAATACAACACTTAAAAATGTGCAACTGTAACTATTATATTATAATACCCCAAAATAAGGACTGTCAAGAAGATTTTGCTGGATTTTGTCACAATACATCATTTTGTGTTTTCTACCAGCTTGGCATTTTCTTCTCCCAGTATTTTTTTCAACTGTGACATCAAGTCGGGATTTGGCGCTATCCACCCTGAACGAGGCGCTATAAGCCTTTTACCGTCAGCTTTACAAACAATAAAAACCGGAAGATTTCCGCCAAAAACATCCATAACTTTTTTTGCCTTGAAATATTCGTCACAATCAATTGAATCGACTCTTAAATATAATCCGCTTTTTATTTTTTTAGAAGTAGAATTTTCTTCGATTTTCAAAGCAACTTCCATTTTATCACAGATTATTTCGGCCACGCTGCCTTCGCGCACAGAAACTCGACCTGTCACTTTAACAACATTTCCGTCCTCCAAAAATCTCGCATAATCTATTAGCGCTCTGGGGAACATTAAACAAATAATGGAACCGTACATATCCTCAAGGGTTACAAATGCCATGGTTTGATCATTTTTAATTGCTTTTTTGCGCACATCTGTAATCATTCCCACAAGTGATACAATTTTTTTATCATAATACTGATTTTTTTCCATGTCAGCCAAATCGGTAGTTAGAATAGATTTTTGTTGTGATATATAATTAGAATAAGCTTGCATCGGATGACCGGAAAGATACATACCCGTAATCTCTTTTTCAAATTTCAGCAATTCAATTCTGGGCATCTCATCAACACTCGGCATTTTAAAATCAGATTCTTTTGCCGCCGCCCCGCCAAAACCGTCAAACAGCCCAAGCTGACCGCCTTTAGTGTATTTTTTGTCAGTTTCGATTTCCTGAAGCATCAAATCAACAGCCTGCAGCATTTGGCGTCTGTTGTCTGCCAAACCGTCAAGAGCACCGCTTTTAATCAGGCTTTCTATTGCTCTGCGGTTAAGGTCACGCCCATACAATCTGTTGCAGAAATCATACATTGAGGTAAACGCACCGTTTTGCCGTTCTTCAATCAGTTGCTTTATAAGTCCAAACCCTAAATTCTTAATCGCAAGCAATCCGAACCTTATGCCCTTTTCGGTTGCGGTAAACTCCACATCGCTTTCGTTTACATTCGGTGACAAAATGGAAATTGAAAGCCTTGCACATTCAGCAATATATTCCGAAACCTTGTTTCCATTATCCAACACACTTGTCAGCAATGCCGCAAGAAATTCTTTAGGGTAATGGCACTTTAAATATGCCGTTTGATAGGATACAAGCGCATAAGCCGCTGCATGAGATTTGTTAAAAGCATAGGAAGAAAAGGCCGACATATCATCAAAAATCTGTTCGGCAGCACTTATTGATACACCCATATTAACAGCACCGACACAAGCATTAGCGCCGCTCCCGCTTTTGTCGCCATATATGAACGCCTCGCGCTCTTTTCGCATTACATCATGTTTTTTCTTTGACATTGCTCTGCGAACTATATCGGCTCGCCCCAAAGAATACCCCGCCAGACTTCTGAACACCTGCATTACCTGCTCCTGATAGACAATACAGCCATAGGTAACGTCCAAAATGGGTTTTAGCAGAGGTGTTGAATATTTAATGTCCCTAGGATTGTGGCGATTGTGAATATATTTTGGAATAGAATCCATCGGTCCGGGACGATAGAGTGAAATAATAGCAATTAAATCTTCAATTTTTTCCGGTTTGAACGATTGCAATACGCTCTTCATTCCACCGGATTCAAACTGAAACACGCCCTCCGTAGCACCGGCTGACATCATTTGCATGGTTTTGGGGTCATCAATCGGCATTGATTCCAAAGAAAAGTCGGCGTTTTTTTGAATAGTCTTAACCGTATCCGAAAGAACGGTCAGAGTGCGGAGCCCTAAAAAGTCCATTTTCAAAAGCCCAAGCTCATCCAGAACGGTCATCGTATACTGCGTAACAACAGATTCATCGTTTTTCGCAAGTGGGACATATTCCGAAACAGGCTTGTCCGTAATGACTACCCCCGCGGCATGAGTTGAAGCGTGGCGCGGCATTCCCTCAACCTTGCGCGCCGTATCAACAAGCTGTTTAACCTGCAAATTGTCGTCATACATTGCCTTCAGCTCTTTTGATTCTTCCAATGCTTTTTCAATTGTCATTCCGATATTTGCCGGAATCAGCTTGGCAATCCTGTCGCATAACGAATAAGGTAAAGCCATTGCTCTGCCAACATCACGAATTGCACCCTTTGCGGCCATTGTTCCGAAGGTTACAATTTGTGCCACATGATCGCTTCCGTATTTGGAAATAACATAATCAATCACTTCCTGACGACGAACATAGCAAAAGTCAATATCAAAATCAGGCATTGAAACACGTTCGGGATTCAAAAACCGCTCGAACAGCAAATTATATTTAAGCGGATCAATTCCCGTTATTCCGATGCAATAGGCGGCAATACTGCCTGCACCCGAGCCTCTGCCCGGGCCTACCGGAATACCGGCATTTTTCGCAAAATTCACAAAATCCTGAACAATCAAATAATAATCTACATAGCCCATTTTATTAATCACTTCGAGCTCAAACTCTAAGCGCGCCGTCGCATCGGCGGAGGGGTTTTCTCCGTAATATTTATTCAAGCCTTCATAACAACGCTCTTTAAAGAATTCAAAATGATTTTTGTCGCCTATGTCAAAAACAGGCAGTTTGATTTTGCCAAATTCAAATTCAACATTGCATTTCTCGGCAATTTTCACAGTATTTTCTATTGACGAAATTGGAAACCGGCTTGCCATCTCATCTCCGCTTTTAAGATAGAATTCTTGCGTTTCAAAGTTAAGTGGATTATCCTCAAGCAAGGTTCTATTTGTGCCGATGCAGATAAGAATCTTCTGCATTTTGCTGTCGTCTTTTTCAACATAATGAACATCGTTTGTTGCCACAAGCGGTATTCCGGTTTCTTTGGAAATTCTAATCAACTGCGGATTAATTCTTTGCTGTTCCTGCATACCGTGATCCTGAAGTTCGAGATAATAATTATCAGGCCCGAACATCTCATTCATTTCTGTTGCTAACTTTTTAGCCGATTCGTAATTACCGTTTAACAGTGTTCGAGGAATTTCGCCTGCAAGGCAAGCCGACAATGCAATCAGTCCCTCGCTGTGACCGGCCAACAAATCCTTATCTATTCTGGGTTTTGAGTAAAAGCCCTCTGTGAAGCTCTTAGACACCATATCAATCAAATTTTGATATCCAACATTATCTTTACAAAGCAAAACAAGATGATGATATTCCGTGTCAAAGCCTTTAGTCTTATCAAAACGAGTGCGAGGCGCAACATATACCTCACATCCAATAATTGGTTTTATCCCCGCTTTAATCGCTTTTTTATAGAATTCCAGCGCCCCGTACATAACGCCGTGATCAGTAATGGCAATTGCAGTTTGCCCCAAATTCTTTGCAGTGTTTATTAAATTATCAAGCCTGCAAGCACCGTCAAGCAGACTGTATTCGGTGTGAACGTGAAGATGAGCAAATTCCGTCATTGCCATTAACCTCCTTGTCATTATATTAATTCTATTGGTAATCCCGTATGGGTAACTCTATAGGGCTACTCTGTAGGGGCGACTATTAGTCGCCCGCAAGCAACCCACAAAAACCGCCAGTGTGTTGGGGAGGTGGTTGTGGTGCAGCCTTACGGAAGATTATTCTTCTTTCTCGCTCTCCATTTCTTCTTTTGCAATAGCCACCAGTTTTTGCAAACGGTGGTTAAGACCGGACCGTGTGATTGGATCTGAACTTCTTTCACACAGCTCGTTTAAAGATGAACTGGGATTAATTTTCCTTAGCATTGCCGCTGAAACCAGCTCTGCCGGCAACATATATAATAATCCCGTATCTTCTAGATACTCGATTGCCCTGGTCTGTTCAACCGCCGCTGCAACCGTTTTGGAAATATTGGCTGTTTCACAGTTGTTCTTTCGATTAACCTTGTTGCGAATGTCCTTATATATTTTAATGCTCATCAGTTCAAGCGTATAATGTGACGCTTTTATTTTCGTAAGCAAGACTTCAATTTGGTCACTGTCTTTAAAATATACTATCTTGCGATTTCCGCGTTTTGAAATTCGCGGAGTTAAATTTAGTTCGTTTAAGAATTTAACGAAACTGTCACATATCGGTGAATCGGGCAAAACAAACTCCACGCAATAGTCTTTGTTTGGGTCAACAATAATACCACAAACAAGAAAAACACCACGTAAAAAAGCTTCTTTGCAACAATCTCTTTTAATTATTTCGTCGTTTATTTCTGTAGTATTGTGTCCGAAATATGTAACAATTCGTTTTCGATCTATTTTGCCCTGTACAGAAGCTTTAAAGGTATTTCGCTTTTGTCCGCTTGTTTCAACAGGCGCATGAATATTAAAACACCTGTTCAGCAAATGTGTATAGGTGCTGCAAACAATTTCATGCTCTGTTGCAATCGAAACACAATCAACCGAAAACGCCCGGCTGAACAGCAACATGCCGTAAAATTGGGCAAATTTGCAACAGCCGGACGATCTGATTTTACAAAGCTCACTTTTTACATCGTAGGAGAAAGACATAACCGTCCTCCGTTATAGTCTAATTTTTTTGAATATCTCTGTGATAAACACTAGCTTTAAATCCATTTGCCGCAAGGTGATTATACACAAGTTCGGTAAGCACTACCGAGCGGTGCTTTCCGCCCGTACAGCCAATTGCAATTACCAGCTGGCTTTTGCCTTCTGCACAATAAAGTGGAACAGAATAATCCAGAAGCGCCAAGAGTTTTTCCACATATCCGGTAGTGTTGGAACAACTCAAAACAAATTTTCTCACTTCATCATCAAGTCCTGTAAAAGGTCTTAATTCATCAATATAATAAGGATTCGGCAAACATCTGACATCAAAAACCAAATCTGCCTCAGGCACGCTTCCGTACTTAAATCCAAAGGACATAACCTGAACATTCATACCCTTGCTTGAATCGCCCAAGAAAAGACTGGTTAATCTCTGCTTTAGCGAACCGGTTGTAGTGAATGTTGTATCTATAATATAATCTGCCCTTGCACGAACAGATTTTAATATTTCACGCTCACGATGCACTGCCTCAATAAGTGACATATTTTCCGTTCCGGTGCGCATCGGATGTGCACGTCTTGTTTCTTTATATCTGGTAACAAGGCACTCATCGCTGGCATCTAAGAACAAAACCCTATATTCAATTGCGTTTTGCGTAAGCTGATCTAATACATCGTCAATTTCATTGAACATTTCGCCACCACGAATATCGGTAACAATAGCTACCTTAGACAATTGACTTTGTCCCCTGCGGGTTAGCTTCGCAAACTCTGTAATCAGAGAAGGCGGTATATTATCAATACAGTAAAAGCCAATATCTTCTAACACATTTGCCGCATTTGATTTACCGGCACCCGACATTCCGGTTACAATAATAAGTTCCATAATAATCAACATATCCTTTCAGACACAAAATACGATAAAAATTCACCGGATATGGTGATTATCATGCGTCTGTGTCGATGTTACCGCTGGGTCTAGTAGCGGCGCCTTTAATATTTTTAACGTGATTTTTCACGCTATCCTTAGTTAAAATTTCCCAACAATTGCAATTTCCGTTTCAAGCTTAACCTGAAACTTTTTTAACACTTCATTTTGAATATAATCAATAAGACTCAGAACATCTTTACAGGTGGCACCGCCCTTGTTAATTATAAATCCTGAGTGCTTCACGCTAACCTCTGCTCCGCCAATGCTATACCCTTTAAGTCCGCACTCTTGAATCAACGCACCAGCAAAATAACCTTCCGGCCGTTTAAAAACACTTCCCGCACTTGGATATTCAAGAGGTTGTTTGGATTTTCTTCTGAGCATAAGTTCATCCATTTTTTCGCGGATTTGGGCTTGATCTCCATGCGCCAATCTAAGCTTAACCGAGGTTATGATTTCCCCGCTCTTTTTGTAACTGCTTGTTCTGTATCCGAACTCTAGCTCGTTTTTTTCTTTCAAACCCAAACTGCCGTCAACTGAAACATGGTTGCAGCTAACAACTACTTCACTCATGCAAGAGTCATAAGCACCGGCGTTCATATATGTGGTGCCGCCGACTGTTCCGGGAATTCCCCATGCAAATTCAAGACCTGTAAGACTATTATCATATGCAAAACTGCAAAGCTTTGACAGTTTGACCGCTGCCCCACACTCGATAGTATATTCATCAATAAGTTTAATTTCACTCAACCCACTAAGATGAAGCACCGCACCCTCAATGCCTTCATCGGACACGAGCAAATTGGAACCATTGCCTATAACCAACACAGGTGTTAAGGTTTCCCTCGCAATTCTAACAAGCTCGCTTAGCTTTTCGACAGATAAAACATCCACAAAAATATCGGCAGGACCACCAATTGCAAACGTGGTATGCCTGCTCATTAATTCATTTTCGCTGCATTCACAACCAAATTGGCGTGCAGCGTCGGCAAAGGCCGAATACCTGTTCACATAATCCCTCCAATTGATATTTATCTGTAGGGGCGGATTCCATATCCGCCCCTACACGTTGATTCAGGGAGGTATGCAATCCGCCCTATCATATTATCTATAGAGATTTCCCAAAAATGCGGCGCCGATAATTCCGGCATCGTTGCCAAGCTCGGCTGCTTTAATAACGGTTTGTTCATCAGTATTCCTTGAATATCGGTCTGCTTCAATCAGTTCTCTGATTGGTGTTAAAAGAGTTTCTCCCTCTTTTGAAATACCGCCACCAATACATATAATTTCCGGTTGAAAAATATTAACAATATTGGTTATACCGCACGCAACATATTCGAAATATTTTGTGACTACATCCGTTGCGCTTTTATCACCCGCACGCATACCATCAAACGCTGTGCGTCCGTTAACATATTCAAGATTACCGCTAACAATTCCCCACATTTTGCTGTTTACATCTTTTTGCATAGCCTCACGCGTCTGTCTTACAAGTGCAGTAGCAGAGGCATAGGCTTCCCAACATCCGTTTCGGCCACAAGTGCAATGCACTCCGTCCATAAGAATAACAGTATGACCAAGCTCACCACCGGCAAAATTAAAGCCTGTCAGCATCTTGCCGCCAACAATAACTCCACCGCCCACGCCTGTTCCCAGCGTAACAGCAACAAAATCCTTTGTTCCTTTTCCGGCACCTGCAAGCTGTTCACCAAAAGCGGCTGCATTTGCATCATTATCCAAAAACACTTTAATATTTAAGCGCTTTTCCATCATTTCACGAAGCGGAAGCATAGAAAATCCAAGATTGTTTGAATATGTCACAACGCCGTTTACCGGATCAATACTGCCAGGCGAACCGATTCCGATTTCTTTAATATCCGACATTTTAAGCCCTGCGTTTTCTATTGCCATGCGTGCAGCAGTTGCCATATCTTCAACTATTTGCTCAGCCGGACGCGGTAAATTTGTTCTCATTTTTCCGCGACCGACAATATTGTAATTTTCATCAATTACACCCGCCGCAATATTAGTTCCACCTAAATCAATTCCCAAGAAAAACATATAATATCCTCCAAAATATTTATATCCACTGATAATCAGTTCATAAAACAAAACAAATTTATGCGCAAAACGATATTTTCTGATAGTAGGGGTGCACCTAAGTGTTTGCATGAAAGCCAAAAATTGTGCGCCCAAATAATTGTTTTCTAATGTCCTTAATTATATATATCCCAACCTGCACCATCATTGTCCGGCTCAACTGTATCTTCAAGCATTCCAAGCTTTTTCAAAAGCTCGTTCGCGGCGTTATATCCCATTTTCTTTTGCCTGTTGTTCATTGCCGCAACCTCGGTAATAACTGCAAGATTTCTGCCGGGTTTAACAGGAATTGTTACAGACGGAATACTTATATCCAAGATTTCAGTCGTTTCATTATCAAGTCCCATTCGATCATATACCTTGTTCGAATCCCATTGCTCAAGATTAATTATCAAATCGATTTTAGATGTGAGCTTAACAGCGCCCATACCGAAAATACGCCTGGCATTGATAATACCTATACCACGAAGTTCAATAAAATGTCTGATGTTTTCAGGTGCCGATCCAACAAGTGATTTTGAAGACACTCGGCGTAGCTCAACAGCATCATCAGCAATTAGACGGTGACCACGTTTAACAAGTTCAATAGCCGTTTCGCTTTTACCAACACCGCTTTCGCCAAGGATAAGCAAGCCCTCTCCATAAACTTCAACCAACACTCCGTGACGTGTAATTCTGGGGGCTAATTGAACGTTCAAAAATGAAATAAGTGATGATACAAAACTTGAGGTTGAATCGCTTGTTCTCACAAGAGGCACTGCGTACTTTTTAGCTGCTTCCATCATAGTATCAGATGCTGCAAGATCCCTTGACAAAATGACCGCACAGGGATGTGTGGCAAAGAATGTGTCGATTTTTTCCGAATACTGCTCCGCAGAAAACAATTCTAAATAACTGTCTTCACTTTTTCCGATTATTTGCATTCTGTCGCTGTCATAATATTCGTAATAACCGCTGAACTGTAATCCGGGTCTGTTCACTTCAACACTCGAAATATATATGTTTTCGGGCTTTTCCGGCATTACTAAAGATTCCAGTGAAAATTCGTTGATAATTCTTGAAAGCGAAACTGAAAATGGCGTTTTCATATAATCCCTCGCTTTAATTTCTATATATTCTTAATTATTATACTATATTACTATTAATTTTAAAAGGTTTTTTACAGTTAATATATCAATATTTTTCTTGATATATAAGCGCAAAAATTATATAATCAATATTGATATGTAAATTCATTGCTGTTTTTCAGTAGAAACGGATGTGGTTTTTTGAAACTGGGTATTGTCGGTCTTCCAAATGTTGGGAAATCTACACTTTTTAATGCAATTACAAATGCAGGCGCACAGTCTGCGAATTATCCCTTTTGCACGATCGAACCAAATGTTGGCATGGTGTCCGTTCCGGACGAACGTCTCACTAAACTCAAGGAAATGTATAATCCCGAAAAATTCACTCCTGCTGTTATCGAGTTTGTTGATATCGCAGGTCTTGTAAAAGGTGCCTCAAAGGGAGAAGGTCTTGGCAACAAGTTTTTGTCACATATTCGTGAGGTAGATGCGTTAGTTCATGTGGTTCGTTGCTTCCAGAGCAATGATATTATTCACGTAGAGGGCTCGGTCGACCCGTTGCGTGACATTGAAACTATAAATATTGAACTGATTTTTGCCGATATGGAAATGGCCGGGCGTCGACTTGACAGATCAACCAAATCATTAAAGGGTGATAAGTCTCTTCAGCCGGAGGTCGACTTTTTGAAGAGATTGTTGGAATCTCT
>JAQVYP010000058.1 GCA_029004655.1 Oscillospiraceae bacterium
CCTTTTTTGATTATATTTTATATGAGGTCAAGAAAAATTGCGAATGTGTGGAATGAAAAAGTATGGCAAAATAAAACTCCCCGTTTACCGTATTGCTACGATAAACGGGGAGTTGCTTTAGATATAAAGGTTTATCTTAATATCTTTCCATCCATGTACTCTGCGCTTTGTTGAAAATGAATACAGATAGTTCTGCGCATCTTCAAGCGTAAGAGTGAAGGAAACGAACTTCAGGTATCTTATTTCCTGCCATCCTTGATAGCTGCCTGTGCAGCAGCTAAACGTGCAATCGGAACACGGAAAGGTGAGCAAGAAACATAGTTGAGACCAATGTTATGGCAGAACTCAACTGTTGACGGGTCACCGCCATGCTCGCCGCAGATACCAAGCTTAATGTCAGGTCTTGTAGAACGACCAAGCTCACAAGCCATCTTCACAAGTTTGCCAACGCCGATCTGGTCAAGCTTAGCAAATGGATCAGACTCGTAAATCTTAGCATCATAGTAAGCGTCAAGGAAGTTACCTGCATCATCACGGCTGAAGCCGAATGTCATTTGAGTAAGATCGTTTGTGCCGAATGAGAAGAACTCAGCTTCTTTAGCAATTTCATCTGCTGTTAAAGCAGCACGAGGAATTTCAATCATAGTACCGACTTTATAATGCAAATCAACACCTGCATCAGCAATAAGCTTGTCTGCAGTTGAAGTAACAATGTCCTTAACATATTTAAGTTCCTTAATTTCGCCTACAAGAGGAATCATGATTTCAGGAACAATTTTATATTCAGGATGTGCTTTGTTTACATTAATAGCAGCATTTATAACAGCAGTTGTCTGCATTGCAGCGATTTCAGGATAGGTAACTGCAAGACGGCAACCACGATGACCCATCATTGGATTGAACTCATGGAGTCCTTCAATGATTGTTTTAAGTTCTTCCACCGGAAGCTTCATCTCACCTGCAAGCTCAATGATATCTTCTTCTTTTTGAGGAACAAACTCATGAAGCGGCGGGTCAAGGAAACGAACAGTCATAGGACGTCCTTCAAGAACGGTAAACATTTCTTCAAAGTCACCTTGTTGAAGAGGAAGAATCTTAGCAAGAGCCTTTTCTCTTTCTTCAACTGTCTTGGAAACGATCATCTCACGGATAGCCTTGATACGTACGCCTTCAAAGAACATGTGCTCTGTGCGGCAAAGGCCAATACCTTCTGCACCAAACTTAACAGCCTGAGCGGTATCTTTTGGTGTATCAGCATTTGTGCGAACCTTAAGAGTTCTGCGTGAATCAGCCCAAGTCATGAAACGATCAAAGTCGCCGGAAATTGTAGCTTCAACAGTTGGAACAGCACCGTCATAAATCTTGCCGGTTGAACCGTCAAGTGAAATATAGTCGCCTTCATTGTATTTCTTACCGGCAAGTTCAAAATAGCCCTTGTCAGCGTGCATTGCGATTTCGCCGCAGCCGGAAACACAGCAAGTTCCCATTCCGCGAGCAACAACAGCAGCGTGAGAAGTCATACCGCCGCGAACTGTGAGGATACCTTGAGCAGCAGCCATTCCTTCGATATCTTCTGGAGATGTCTCAAGACGAACAAGAATAATTTTTTCGCCCTTAGTAGCCCAATCCTTAGCTTCTTCAGCTGTGAAAACAACCTTGCCGCAAGCAGCACCCGGAGATGCAGCAAGACCGGAACCGATTGGAGTAGCAGCCTTTATTGCTTTAGCGTCAAACTGAGGATGAAGAAGAGCATCGAGTTGCTTCGGATCAACGCGAAGAACTGCTTCTTCTTCGGTAAGAACGCCTTCATCAACGAGGTCAACTGCAACTTTAAGAGCAGCAGCAGCAGTTCTCTTACCGCTACGTGTTTGAAGCATGTAAAGCGTACCATTTTCAATAGTAAACTCCATGTCCTGCATATCTCTGTAATGTGATTCAAGTTTGTTTGCAATTGCTACAAACTGATCATAAACTTCCGGCATATCATCTTTAAGATGAGAAATTGGGTTTGGTGTGCGAACACCGGCAACAACGTCTTCACCCTGTGCATTGATGAGGTATTCACCAAACAAAGCTTTTTCACCGGTAGCCGGGTCACGAGTAAATGCAACACCTGTTCCGGAATTTTCGTTCAAGTTACCGAAAACCATCGGTTGAACGTTAACAGCAGTACCCCAGCTGTAAGGAATATCGTTCATACGGCGATATACGTTTGCACGAGGGTTGTCCCATGAACGGAAAACAGCCTTAACTGATTCCATCATCTGAATCTTAGGATCAGTTGGGAACTCTTCGCCCTTTTGCTCTTTATAATAAGCTTTAAAGAGAGCAACAAGCTCCTTCATGTCATTAACATCAAGTTCAATATCGTTTTTAACACCCTTTTTGTCCTTCATCTCGTCGATGATAACTTCAAAGGTTTTCTTTGAGATTTCCATAACAACGTCAGAGAACATCTGGATAAAGCGACGATATGAATCATAAACAAAACGTGCAAATTTTGGATCTGAGTTTCCGGCAATAAGACCGGCAGCAACCTCGTCGTTAAGGCCAAGGTTAAGGATGGTGTCCATCATACCAGGCATAGATGCACGAGCACCTGAACGAACAGAAACCAGAAGCGGATTGGTTATGCTTCCAAACTTTTTGCCGTTAAGCTCTTCAATTTTTGCAAGGGATGAATAGATTTCATCTTCAATGTCCGAAGCAATTACTTTGCCATCCTCGTAGTAACGGGTGCAAGCCTCGGTAGATACAGTGAATCCTTGTGGAACCGGCATACCGAGCTTAACCATTTGAGCAAGGTTAGCACCTTTTCCGCCGAGGAGTTCACGCATGGATTCGTCGCCTTCTGAAAACAGGTAGACATACTTGTGACTCAACAGAATCAACCTCCTAATATTATTAACAGTCTGATACTACGGCACTAAATTAATACCGTAAATTACTTCGAAGCATAATTCTTCAAAGTATCTAAAGAATTATACCAATATTTTGTACAAATTGAAAGGGGAAAAATCAATTTTATATATTTTATGCGAAATATTTTTTTATTTAACTGTTAGTACTGTTCATTTTGTCAATTTTTCTATGAAAAACACCCTAAAATAAGTAAAATTTTGCATTAAGCTAAAATAACCTCCAAGCTAAAGTACTTATCATATCTGAAACGTATATGTAAATGAAATATTATATTTTTATTTCTAACCTAAAAAAGCTCGGCATATATTCTAATAGGACAATAAAGCACACAAGTGTGCGAATGCGAAAGAAAGGGTATGATTAAAATGAAAAGCTACTATCCTGAAGGCTACCTTGTTGACACTATGCAAAACAAAAAGGCGTTGACAAGTCCGTCAGCGTTGGCAGAGGCATGCGCAAAAGGGGATGTTTTGGAAGCTGCAGCAGTTGTTTGTGATGCTGAGCATAATTTAATAGTTAATTTGGGATGTATGAGAGGAATAATTCCCCGTAATGAGGGCGCAATCGGAATTCAGAGTGGTCAAGTAAGGGATATTGCGCTGATTTCGCGAGTAGGCAAGCCCGTTTGCTTTACAGTAAGTGCAATAACATCTGATTCCGCCGGTACTTCATATGCTTTGCTCTCAAGGAGAACAGCACAAGAAAAATGCCGTAGAAATTACATATCATCGCTTCATCCGGGTGATATTATTACTGCCAAAATTACGCATCTTGAAAATTTCGGTGCGTTTTGTGATATAGGTTGCGGATGTATAGCACTTTTGCCAATTGATACAATTTCCGTATCGAGAATTTCGCATCCAAAAGATAGATTTTCATGCGGAGATGAAATAAAAGTTATAGTTCGCTCAATTGATGAAAATGGGCGAATCACACTTTCATTTAAAGAACTTCTTGGCACTTGGGAGGAAAATGCCGCTAATTTTGTACAAGGGGAGACTGTGTCTGGAATTGTAAGGTCGGTTGAGGAATATGGTGTTTTTGTCGAATTAGCTCCAAACTTGGCAGGTCTTGCGGAACCACGTGTGGGTGTAAAGGTTGGTCAGCATGCAAGTGTGTATATAAAGAGTTTGTTACCGGATAAAATGAAGGTTAAACTAATTATTATTGACAGTTTTGAAAAAGAATATACAAAAAGTCCCACAATTTATTTTTATAACGGAGACCATATGGACTATTGGAAATATTCACCCGATACTGCTTTGAAAACAGTAGCAACAGAATTTACGATAAAAGTGTAGTAAAGCAATTGCATACTTAAGGCATTGGGGTTATAATATTGAGTAATCAATATTTCGGGAGATGTTAAATATGGAAGAAAATAAATGTAATGCCGAGGGCAGTAGCCAATGCAGCGGAGACTGCAGCTCTTGTTCATCTGCACATAAAGAACAGGTTGATTTTACCGAAAAGCTCAACGATAAAAGTCATGTTAAACATGTAATCGGAGTCGTAAGCGGTAAAGGTGGCGTCGGGAAATCCATGGTAGCCGCAATGTTGGCAGTGCTCTTAAACCGAAAGGGTTACAAAGTGGGTATTATGGATGCCGATATCACAGGGCCGTCAATCCCAAAGATGTTCGGAATAAATAAGCGTGCCGTTTCAACACCGGACGGCGTTTTGCCTGAAGAGACTGCAAACGGAATCAAAATCATGTCAATCAACCTTTTGCTCGACCAGCCTGATGCTCCTGTCGTTTGGCGTGGGCCCGTTATCGGCGGTGCAGTAAAACAGTTCTGGACCGATGTTGTTTGGGGCGATCTTGATTATATGTTTATTGATATGCCTCCGGGAACCGGTGATGTTCCTCTAACCGTATATCAGTCAATTCCGATTGACGGAGTGGTTATTGTTACCTCACCTCAGGACTTGGTTTCACTGATCGTAAAAAAAGCTTATAATATGGCGGTAATGATGAATATACCGGTCATTGGAATTGTCGAGAATATGAGCTATGTGAAGTGTCCGGACTGCGGAATAGAACTGAATATTTTTGGTGAAAGCCATATTTCTGAGATTTGCAATGAGCTTCAAGTGATGGTTTTAGGCAAAATGCCTATTGATCCGCAATTGTCCTCGCTTTGTGACGACGGAAAATTTGAACGCAATAATGCTGATTATCTTTTTGGAGCCGCTGACCTTATCGAAAGCGCTTTGTCATAATTTTAAAAAGGTCTAACGGAGGAACAAATGAATAAAACACACGGACAGATAGCGGAGGACAATTTTAAATCCGGCTGCAACTGCGCACAGGCAGTGATGTCAACCTATGCCGATGAACTTGGTATTGACCAAAGCACGGCATTGAAGCTTTCATCCTCATTCGGCGGAGGCATGGGCAGGCTGAGAGAGGTCTGCGGTGCCGTAAGCGGGATGTTCATGGTAGCAGGGCTGAAATATGGCTATGATGATTTGAAAGATCCTGATGCCAAAAAATCACATTACGAACTCATTCAAAAGTTAGCTAAGGAATTCAAGGAGCAAAATGGGTCAATTGTTTGTCGGGAACTCTTGTCGCTGCCATCGGGTGCAGATGTACCAAGTCCTGAACAACGCACAGAAAAATACTATAAAAAGCGTCCATGCGCAGAATTATGCAAATGCGCATGCGATATATTAGATAATTATAAGTAAGAATATGACTTTTAGTTTAACTCTACCGAGCAAGTGTATGACAGAATATCTTTAATCGGCGGGGCTTGCTCCCGCCGAAAATTTATGTTTATACACACAAGTATATTTCCACTTTGCTTTCAACGTTCAATTACACTTTTTTAATTTGGACACTGAAAGCAAAGTGGCGGGAGCAAGCCCCCGCCCTACATCAGATATCCTATAATATAAGATTTCTGCCTAAATTTAATTGTCTTAAATATAAAAAACTTCGGTTCCATTTTTCGGAACCGAAGTTTTTTAGTTAATGAAGTTTCAAAAATTTGCGTTGTCCCCAATTTTTCAACAGAATAATCAGTAATATGGTTGCCAAGGTTACTAAAGCCAGCACAATGATTAAGCCGGTTTCTTTTAGAAATCCAACTATTATTGTTGGCAATATACTCAGAGCCATTCCGCCCAAGATTCCGACCATTGCGGCAACACTCTGCTTCACAACGGCGGCTTCATTCGTCCAATCAAAGACCGGGAAAATAAGATTAACTACAATACCGAAAACCGCTGTAAAAAAGCTGTAAATGAGAGGAATCAAAAATGACATTACTATGATAAACAAACCGGGTTTAAAGCTAATAGAAAAAAGCGTAGCGGCAATTAAAACAGTTGGGATATTAATTGTAAGATTAACTAAAATTTTGGCAAGAAAAATGTCAGCTGTGCGAACAGGCAAAGATTTAATAATGCCCAGCGATTTTCCTTCCATCGAAATAGAAACATCTGTAGTGTTGGTCATTCCAACAAATATAGAAATAATCATTGGAATAAGAACATTAACGAAGTTTGCAAGCATTGGTTCCTGCGAAAAAGCCTGCAACAGTGTTTCCTGTGATACAACTGAAATAACTCCGGCAATTAATAACATTACCGCACCAAAGGCAGTGTTAAAAATATAAATCGGAGATGCAATATATCGTTTGACTTCTCTAATATAAAGAGCTTTTAAAGGGCGAGAGTTTTTTAATTCTTGCATTTTATAATTGCTAGTGGATTTGGTGCTTGTTAGATATGTGTATATTTGTTTGAATTTTAAACTAACAATCCAGGAAAACAGAACACCAAACACGGCAGAAATTACAATAAAAGTAAAGATAAATAATATATTAACGCCGGAAACTGCAAGGGTATACATTTGCGTTAACGGATATATGTTGTAAAATGTTGCAATAATTGTGTTTCCAATGTTAAAAAGCTGTTCCGGATTATCTACATTGAATGAAAATGAAAACGATAAAAACATAACCCCAACGGTAAATATAAGCATTAAAAGAATATTGACAATGTTTTTGAATTTAAAATGTCCTGCAATAATCCCAATTAAAATACTTAAAATCGTTCCGATTATCAATGGAACTATTGGTATAAAAAGCATCATAATTAAAGCCACTAAATAGTAAACTACAGGTGCAGCAGTAAAAACGCCAAAAACAATGGTTGCCGGAATCATAACAAAAAGTGTAAAAACTAAATTCATTCCATAAAGAACGATTAATTTAGCAATAATAATGTCAGATGTTTTTACAGGTAGAGACATAATAATATTATAATCTCTTGATGTAAAAATGACGCTGCTGCCTTTGCTTATTGTTGTAGCAAGGCAAATGATACTTGATGCAGCCATCATCATTGCAATAAGTGCCTCTGGACGTCCAAAGTCACGATAAGCTGTTCCAATCATTAAGCTGTACATAAAGCTTGCGCCTAATATAAGTAATCCCAAAAGCATAATCCCAAGAAGAGTGAAAAATGTCTTGATTTTTTCATGTTTGTCCTTGCTGTGTAAAGCTTTGTTGATTCCAAAAAAAGATAAATAGTACGCTTTGCAAACAAAAAAAATCTTATTCATCGTCAGTCATCTCCAAGAAAACTTCTTCAAGACTGAGTTTGCCGCGAACCTCATCGGTTTCTCCACTGGCAATAAGCTGACCATTTTTGATTATTGCAATTTTGTTACAAAGTTTTTCGGCAACGTCCAAAACGTGTGTTGAAAAGAAAATAGCACAACCGTTTTCACACATTTGATGCATCATTTGTTTCAGCGTATGTGATGACTTAGGATCAAGTCCGACAAACGGCTCATCAAGAATAAGCAGTTTGGGAGAATGAACTAAAGCTGAAATCAATGCCAACTTTTGCTTCATTCCGTGCGAATATGATGATATCAGATCACCCAAATTATCCAAGAGTTCCAAAACCTCAGCATATTTCTCGATTCTTTCGCTACGAGTGCTTTTCGATACTTCAAAAATATCGCAAATAAAGTTAAGGTATTGAATACCAGTCAAATATTCATATAAATCCGGATTGTCGGGAATGAAAGCAATTTCTTTTTTACATTCAACAGGTTGATCCTTAATTGATTTCCCGCTGATATAAATATTTCCCTGCTCAAAATCCAGAATACCGGTGCACGCCAAAAGTGTGGTGGTTTTGCCTGCACCGTTGTGTCCGATAAAACCATAAATATCGCCCGGTTCAATATGTAATGATAAATTGTCAACCGCGCGTTTGCCGCCTTTATAGGTTTTGCTCAATGATTCAATTCTAAGCATATAGATTCTTCCTCACAGCCGTTCTGCTCCCGGCTATATTTTTAATTTTTGTAATGCAGGGAATAACAATAACAAGCGTGTAATAAAAATACATCAGA
Organism: Oscillospiraceae bacterium; assembly: GCA_029004655.1. GTDB lineage: Bacteria > Bacillota > Clostridia > Oscillospirales > Acutalibacteraceae > STF2-152. The sequence goes on from JAQVYP010000058.1 coordinate 8,303, forward strand.
ACTTCCAAGACGCTTTCCATATTGTAACAAATATATTCAAAAAAATCAATATAAACAGAAAAAAGGCCGCCCGTAATGGGCAGCTTTTTTTCGCTTCGAAGGTTTATTTTGAGGAGGGTAGAGCATCGCTCAATAAACAGGGTGCGGCTCCCTTTATGTTTTTGAGCTTATATATAGTATATATTTTCTAGATTAAGCAAATGTTGCTATTTTGTAAACAGATTATAAACATTATTTCTTTTTTAAAAATAAGCATATATTTCTGAAAACTTGGCAAAAATAAGTTTAACAGTAAATCTAAAAGTTGTTGGAAAGCTAAAAATAAAAGATAATCCAATGAAACGGAGAGAAACATAATGAAAAGTGATAAAGTATCAGATTCAAAAATCAAAAAGTTCTTTGCAGGCAAAGGTTTTTACATGGTTGCGTCCCTTTGTTTGGTTGCAGTTGGAGTTGCTGCATGGAGTGCGGTGCAAAGTCTGCCAACACCTCCGATCGATTCAGGGAAGACGGAATCTATTGTATCTAAAATGACAATAGATACAAGTGACAATTCAGCAGAGGGGGTCGGCAATACAGTAAGCAATGTTATTGATGACCGCAAAACATCGTCAGAACCAAAAGAAACTTCCTCTGAAGTTACTATGACCGAGGCACCTATTGCAACTTTCTTTGTATTGCCTATCACCGGCGAAGTTATTAAAAAATATAATGATAAAGAATTGCAGTATTCAGAAACCTATCGCGATATGCGACTTCATTTAGGTGTAGATATTGCGGCGGATAAGGGTACAAAGGTTACAGCCGCCGGAGATGGGACTGTAACAGAAATTAAGACCGATCCATTGTATGGTGTTACCGTAATAATTGACCATGGAAATGGTGTCACGGCAAAGTATTGTGGACTGAACGGAATTCCTATTGTCAAAGTGGGTGATGCTGTGGACTGCAAAACCCAATTGGGAGATATAGATACTATACCCTGTGAAAGCGTTGAACAGACTCATCTTCACTTGGAAATATTGAAAAATAATAAAACTGTGTCACCTCTGGAATTAATGGGAATGCTCGAAGCAGAATAGTCATAGAATATACTATCGTGCCCTCGTTAATCGTTTAAGGGCAAAATACAAGCCGAAGCCAAAGGATTATGAACCTCTGGTTTTCGGCTTGTGTTTTTTACCAATATAATAAAAACCCTTTCCAGCCTGTAATACTGGTATAAATTATACTGGAAATTTTATGATCTTTTGATAGCGAATTGTTTGCAGTGTTAACGCAATAGTTTAAATTAATGAGTTTAGTAAGACATATTTCACTGTTTGGGTCGCTAGTAAAATAATAAGCACTTTCCGCAGAAAACACAAATTCGCAGTATGATTTACCACTATTGGCGGAATTTATTAATGAGGCAATTACAATACTATTCATTTGAAATTTATCGCTAAGCATCGATGCATTCATTGTTATATAATTGAAATCCATGCTGTTGCACTCAGGCAGATTGTAGTTGAAACTAATATAATCATCAGAAGGGTCGATTGCAGAATAATCTACATCAATTGTATGAGTGTTCAAAATAAACGCAGTAGAGGTGTTTAAAAATAGGTGAAATCCTTTGTCGGAGGTGTCATTGCTGGTTGCATCAACATGATACCAACAGTTGTTTATTTTAACAACATTCCACAT
>JAQVYP010000059.1 GCA_029004655.1 Oscillospiraceae bacterium
ACAAGACTTAACCGTGTTGAAGGACAGGTTCGTGGCATAAAAGGTATGATTGAAAAGGATGTTTACTGTGATGATGTCTTAAACCAAATTTCAGCAGCACAGGCTGCTTTGGACTCCATCAGCAAACTTGTTTTGGAAAACCATATTAGAGGATGTTTGGTGAAAAAAATTCAAGATGGCGATGATAACATAGTTAATGAGTTGATTGTTACAGTTAGCAAATTACTTAGATAAACTAAATTCAACCAAAGAAAAGGCAATTTTCAAACGGGAAGGATTTATTAGAAAGGTAGGGAATTTTACTTGAATAAAGAAACTATAAAAATAAGCGGAATGACTTGTGCAGCATGTGCAAGTCGAATAGAAAAGTCGGTAAAAAAAATGGACGGCGTTTCAAATGCATCTGTCAACTTTGCAACTGAAAAATTGTCAGTTGAATACGATAACCAACATGTAGATATACCTAAAATCAAAGAGACAATAGAAAAAGTTGGCTATGGAGTTATAGAAGAAGTGCAAAACAGTAGTGTTACCATACCCATTGGAGGCATGACATGTGCTGCTTGTGCTGCTCGAATTGAAAAAGTAGTTAGCAAACTCGATGGAGTATCAAAAGCTTCGGTTAACTTAAGCACAGAAAAAGCGACGGTAAGTTTTGATAAACAAAAGGTGAAAATATCTGACATCAAGCAAGCTATCGAAAAAATCGGATATAAGGCACTGAATATCGAGAGAAAAAATGCTGTGGATGAGGATAAGTTGCGAAAAGAAAAAGAAATCCATACCCTTTGGAAAAAGTTCACCGTGTCGGCCTTGTTTGGCATACCACTGCTATATTTGGCGATGGGTTCCATGGTTTGGTGGCTGCCCTTTCCTATACCGAGCTTTCTGGACCATATGCATTATCCTTTAACCTATGCTTTGACTCAAATAATATTAACCATACCGATCGTTATAGCGGGTAACAGATTCTATAAAGTAGGATTTAAAGCACTTATTCAACGCAGCCCTAACATGGATTCGCTAATTGCAATAGGCACAACAGCAGCAATAATCTATAGTTTATATTCCACTTATCAAATAGCCATGGGTAACGTCGGCGCGGTTGAAGGTTTGTATTTTGAATCAGCAGGTGTCATTATTACATTGATACTGCTCGGTAAATCACTGGAAGCCGTTTCAAAAGGCAAAACATCCGAGGCCATAAAAAAGCTTATGGGACTTGCTCCAAAAACAGCCATTGTAATACATGATGGAAAAGAAATTATTACACCGATTGATGAAGTCGAAATAGGCGATATTATTTTAGTAAAGCCCGGAGAAAAAATTCCCGTAGACGGTGTCGTTTCAGAGGGGCATACAGCGATTGATGAATCCATGTTGACCGGCGAAAGTATGCCGATAGATAAAAAGTCGGGGGATAAGGTTTTCGCTGCCAGCATCAACAAAAACGGGCTGATTCAGTTTGTTGCAACAAAGGTCGGCGGTGATACTGCGCTAGCACAAATTATCAAGTTAGTCGAGGATGCGCAAGGCTCAAAGGCACCAATTGCACAGATGGCAGACATTGTATCCGGCTATTTCGTTCCAACCGTTGTTGTTATCGCATTGCTCGCATTTGCAGGGTGGCTAATTGCCGGTCAAACTCTTGTGTTTGCGCTGACGATATTCATTTCAGTGTTAGTTATTGCATGCCCATGCGCACTCGGACTTGCTACACCGACCGCTATCATGGTAGGAACAGGTAAGGGCGCAGAATACGGTATACTAATTAAAGGCGGCGAAACTCTTGAAACAACTCATAAAATAAACACGATTGTGTTTGATAAAACGGGCACAATAACCGAGGGTAAACCTGAAGTGACCGATATTATTACGGTTTCTGATGTGCCAAGGAATCGGTTGCTTCAAGTTGCGGCATCTGCTGAAAAGGGCTCAGAACATCCTTTGGGCGAGGCCATTGTCAGAGGAGCTGAAAAGGAAAATCTCGAATTTGTTAAAGTGGACAATTTTGAAGCAATTCCCGGTTTTGGTATTGAGGTTGAAATTGAAGGTGTACAAACTCTAATTGGTAACAGAAAATTGATGGATGAAAGAAGTATATCCCTCGGAACGCTTGAAAGTGAATCAGACCGACTTGCAAGCGAGGGAAAAACGCCCATGTATATCGCAATGAACAACAAAATATCGGGAATCATTGCTGTGGCTGATGTGGTAAAGGAAAGCAGTGCTGAAGCCATTAAAAAGCTACAAAAAATGGGTATTGAAGTTGCTATGATAACAGGCGATAATCGTAAAACCGCAGAAGCAATTGCAATTCAGGTTGGTATCAATAGAGTATTAGCCGAGGTTCTTCCACAAGATAAGTCTAATGAGGTTAAAAAACTGCAAGCAGAGGGAAAGAAAGTTGCCATGGTGGGAGATGGCATTAATGACGCACCCGCTCTTGTTCAAGCTGATATTGGAATTGCCATAGGCTCCGGCACTGATGTGGCAATGGAATCGGCAGACATTGTGTTGATGAAAAGCGATCTGATGGACGTACCAACGGCAATTAATCTTAGCAAAAGCACCATACGCAACATCAAGCAAAACCTGTTTTGGGCGTTCGGATATAATGTGGCTGGTATTCCGGTTGCCGCAGGATTACTCTATCTGTTTGGTGGGCCGCTCTTGAATCCAATGTTGGCGGCAGCGGCGATGTCATTAAGTTCAGTTTCAGTTTTGACAAATGCGTTAAGGCTAAAGAATTTCAAGCCTTATAAAAAATAAAATGTTCAGGTAATTGCAAAACTGAGAAAGTTCTTTATCATTCCGAAATAATAGTTTTGCAATAGGACAAATTTAATATAATTTAGGAGGACAAAAATGGAAAAAGTAGTTTTAAATGTTGAGGGTATGTCCTGTTCACACTGTGAAAATGCAGTTAAGCATGCGGTAGGTGCTCTTGAGGGCGTTAATCAAGTCTTGGTTGACTTGAAGGGAAAGTCAGTTACTGTGGAGTATGACACTTCAAAAATATCAATTGATAATATTAAAAATGAAATTGAAGAACAAGGTTATGATGTAATATAGCCAAAAATTGCGTACAAACTACTTTTATAAGGGTTTGTACGTATTTTTTTAGAACAATCCGAAGTTTGTTATGCGTAACCATTAGTTGAAGCGATGGATTAAGTTAATTTTTTTTCATAAGCCTGACAGCATCTTGGTTTATATTTGGTTTAGTTTCGGTTCCTGCGCTGTAACTTTCAAATATGTCACCGGCAAGTTGCGTTCCTAAAGCTTCGGCAATTTGCGAACGGCAGGAGTTGTGAACACAGATAAAAGCCACTTTAGGCTTGTTTTCACTCATTATTTACTTATTTGCTCCTTCAAAAAACCTCTTCAAATTTAGTGGAAGCTGATATTTTTCATTTGGAGTATTATGATTTTCACCGGAATATACTTCTTTTAAAATAGCATTAATAATCATTGCTTTTGGTGGATCGGTGTATTCAACTCCCGCATAGGTCCAGACTCTGCAATCGACATCATCACCGCAGATGTCTCCACATTCCTTGCAGTTTGATTCTTTAAGCTCAAGTGCTATGTCGTGGTGGTTTAAACGAATAGTGGGAGAACTAACAAATTCATATTTAATTGCCTGGTCAGCGGATGTGATATTAACCTTGTTGAGCACAATTCTGTAACCTGCCGATTCTAAAATTTTGGACACTTCATGTATTGCCTCATAAAGGGTTTTATCCGTATTCTTGCATCTTTCGCAAGTTTCTAAATCAAGATATAAAAAGTCAATCAGCAAAGATTTTTTAGTTTCTTTCGGAGAGCACGAGCATTCGCCACCACAGCAACACTTATTAACATCTGTATTCATATTAATTTGTTACCTTTCTTAAAATTGCAACAACTTCATCAGTCTTCAAAACCTTGCCATAAGATACAACCTTGCCTTCAAATACCAAGGCTGGAGTAGACATGACCCCGTAAGCGGCAATCTGTGCAAAATCTGTCACATGGTCGATTTTGGTGTCAATACCCATTAGAACAAGAGCTTCTCTTGTGTTTGCTTCCAACTGATTACATTTTGCACAGCCCGAACCCAAAATTTTCACGCGGGCGCCCTCCGATTTTGCAGTTTCAGCCTTTGCCATAATGTCTGCATTGCAGTTGCCCCCGCAACAGCACCCCTTTTTTTCACTTTTATTCCCGAATAACCCCATAATAATATCCTCCATCTATTTTTTTAATTAATTTTATAGTTATTATTTGCATTAAACAAATAAAAATTGAAATGCGTTAAATAGGTAGCCAATAATAATTATCCCGACTGTAACGATACCGACAAATACAGCTAAAAGCTTTGGCTTTACTGCCTTTCTCAACATGATTATTGACGGCAGACTCAAAGCGGTCACGGCCATCATAAAAGAAAGAATAGTTCCAAGTCCGGCACCTTTTGCAAACAGACTTTCCGCAACGGGAATTGTGCCGAAAATATCTGCATACATCGGAACGCCAACAACTGTAGCCAAAACAACCGAGAAAGGATTGTTGCTTCCCAAAATCGATTCAACCCATGCTTGCGGTATCAAATTGTGAATAGCCGCACCTATCGCAACGCCTATAAATATATAGGGTGCAACTTTTTTGACTGTTGCTTTAACTTGATCATTTGCATATAGAATGCGGTCTTTTCGTGTTAATTCAGGAGCGTCGATATCAAATGAACCTGCTTTTTTCACGAAATCTTCAACGTATTTTTCCATACCGAATTTTTCAATCAGCGTGCCTGCTGTAACGGCAAGCACAAGACCGACTAACACATAAGCTATAGCAACCTTTCCACCAAAAATGCTCATAAGAAGAATAAGTGAGCCTAAATCCACGAGTGGGGAAGATATCAAAAAAGAAAATGTTACGCCTACAGGCAAGCCTGCACTCGAAAATCCGATAAAAAGCGGAATTGAAGAGCAAGAGCAAAAAGGAGTGACCGTTCCCAACAACGCCGCAAGGGAACTAGCACCGATTCCGTGAAAATGTCCCAGTATTTTTTTTGTTCGTTCCGGAGGAAAATGACTTTGAATATAAGAAATGATGAATATCAAAACCGACAATAAAACGAAAATTTTAATTGTATCATAGAGAAAGAACTGAATACTGCCGCCTAAACCTCCACTGATATTAACCCCCAAGGCTGATAATGCATCACCAAGTATTGAATTTAACCACTTCATTCCAAGAATTTGATTCTGAAAAAATTCCCAAACTAAATTTAAAATTTGCATATAGATGTCTCCTCGAATCTTAATGTCGTAATATCGTTTAAAATTCTTTTAGCATTGTTAACGCCTTCATCAGAAAGAGAGTAATATGTCCATTTGCCTTCTTTTCGTGCAGACACGATTCCGCTATCAATCAAAATCTTCATATGATGAGACAAGGTCGATTGCACGATTTGCAATTCAGCCAAGATTTTGCATGCACACTTTTCGCCGCTTTGGAGCATTCGGATAATCATCAAACGGTTTTCGTCACAAAATGCTTTGAATATTTTTGCATTCTCCCTAAATATATTTTCCAACTTCATTACCTCATATCTATTTTTATCGATATGTTTTATTATATGCACCATATCGATATTTGTCAACATAAAAACGAACGAAATTAATTTCTTTATTAATTAGATAATTATATAAAAAATCCGATCAACCATAGTAGTTGATCGGATTTTAGGTTTATAAATTATTGATTTGATAATGTTAACACGTTCACTTTTTGCAGGGTTTTAAAGCGCTGATTAACACCGCAAAAACAGATGCACAGGCAAACACGGCCATACCCGCCACAATTAATTTGCGCCTGTTATTTAATTTGACAGACAATTCAGTATATTTTTGCATGTAATCGTTCTGCAAATAATCATTGTGATTTTCGGGCTCAAGTTCCTTTTGGTTAATAGAATCATATTGCTTGTAGTATTTTCTGCAATTGTGACATTCTTTCAAATGTTCTTCAATTGCTTCATAACTGCTTTGGCTTGCCAATTTATCTTTATAAATCGAAACCAAGTCCATAACAATATCACATGTCAAATTCATCATTCAGTTCCTCCATCAACTTTTTTTTTGCTCGAAAATAAATTACTTTTGCAGAGCTTTCACTGATACCAAGTGCTAATGCAACTTGTGAAAAAGGCATTTCAGCGTAAATTCTAAGCATAACAACATCTCTGTATTTTTCTGGAATTTTGCCAACAATAGTCTGAATTGATTCGGTAACAAATTTCTTTTGCAAATCTTCTTGAGGATTACCCAAAGTGTTAGCACGGTAAAAATCCGTTACCAAATCAATGCTTATTGCGTCCAAACCTAATTTATTCTTTTTCAAATATTTGTAATACGTGTGCTTTGCAATTGCGGCCAGCCAAGTGAAAATCTCACTCTTGCCGCGGAAACGATGGAATGATTTAAAAGCCTGATAAAACGTTTCTTGAGTAAGCTCCTCTGTTAGCATGGAGTCTTTACACAGCTTATATAAAAATGAATAAACACGTGGGAAATATTCATTGTATAATTCTTCAAATTTATCCAAATCGCGCCTCCTTGTCAAGTTTTGCAAAACAATATTTTCACTTTAAAGATTGCACTTACGAATCGCCACCAAGGTTTTCGTGTGACAACGGCATAGCAAAAAATCTCTATTATTAGTTAGTGCCTAAGAAAAGCCAAAAGGTTACATTATTTTTAAAAATTATAATTATTTTTGTTTTTTCAGTATTTTTAATTTTTATGTAACTTTATTTTTTAAATAGATACTAAGTAAGAGAGCCTTTAAAAATCAACTACGGAGGTAACCCATGAATTTTAATATTATTGGAACGGGTATGTATGTTCCTGAGAACATAATAACTAATGATGACCTTGCAAAAATTGTAGATACTTCTGACGAATGGATAACTCAACGAGTCGGAGTTCGTCAAAGACACATTTGTGTAAACGAAACAGCTGAAGATTTGGCATTTCACGCGGCAGAGCGCGCTCTTAATAACAGCGGTATTTCGCCCGACGAGCTTGACTTGATTTTGGTTGCAACGGTCAGTGGAGAAACAGTTTCACCATCGGTTGCGTGTATGGTTCAAAAAAGATTGGGAGCAACTTGCATGGCTTTCGATATAAATGCGGCTTGTTCTGCATTTATCTTTTTGCTCGAAACAGCGGCGGGATTCTTCGCAAGGGGAACAATAAAAAAAGCACTAATAATCGGAACGGAGCGCATGAGTCGAATAATCGACTGGACCGACAGGAGCACTTGCGTAATTATGGGTGACGGTGCAGGTGCAGTTGTGCTCGAAGAGGGCAGCGGTTATTTGTCGTCAACATTTACGGTAAAAGGGGACGACACTGTTATAAAAATTCCTCAATTTATCGGAAATTCTCCATTTTTCAAATTGGAACAGGAAAAACCGTATTTGCTTATGAACGGTCAGGAAACATTTAAATTTGCTGTCAACGCCATTTGTGGTGATGTCGAAAAGCTTTTGGAGCAGAACAAACTCACATTGGCTGATATTAAGTATATTGTACCACATCAGGCGAACAAACGCATCATCGATTTTGCAAGTAAAAGGCTAGGTGTAGAAGAAGATAAATTCTTTGTAAATATCGATAGATACGGCAACACGTCGTCTGCCAGTATTCCGATTGCGCTTGACGAAATGAACAGAGAAGGGCTCATTAAAAGTGGGGATTTGCTGTTGCTTTCAGCCTTTGGCGGTGGCTTAGCAAACGCTTCTTGCATTATTAAATGGTAAGTTTATTGAATTTTCAATTTTCTTTATAAAAAATAAATTTTAAGGGGAACTAAAAATGATATTAGAAAAGATTGCAGAATTATTAGCAGAAACAGCAGGCTGTGAGGCTTCGGACATTACACCGGATACCAAATTTTCGGATTTAGGAATTGATTCACTCGACATAGTCGAACTGATTATGAATATTGAAGATGAATTCAAAGTCGAAGTCGAAATGGATCAATCGCTTGTAACCGTTTCAGATTTAATTGCAAAGATCGAAGAACAAGTAAAGAATGCCTAAATATTGATTTGTGAGGATTCTATTATGATAAATTCACCTATTTGCGAAATGCTTGGAATAAAATATCCGATTTTTCAGGGCGGTATGGCGTGGATTGCTGATGGTAAGCTTGCTGCGGCCGTTTCAAACGGTGGCGGCCTAGGGATAATTTCGGCAATGAACGCGGATGCGGGGTATTTAAAAAACCAAATCAAAATTGCTAAATCTCTGACAGATAAACCTTTCGGAGTAAATATAATGCTCATGAGTCCTCACGCCGAAGAGGTTGCCAAAATTGTTGTGGAAGAAAAAATTGCGATTGTAACAACGGGAGCCGGCAATCCATCCAAATATATGCGTGAGTGGATTGAAGCAGGAATCGTGGTTGTGCCGGTAATCGCATCTGTTGCGATGGCAAGAATGGTTGAAAAAAGCGGCGCATCAGCGGTAATTGCGGAGGGTCAGGAGTCGGGCGGTCACATCGGAGAGCTGACAACAATGTCGATTGTTCCACAGGTTTGCAGTGCGGTAAAAATTCCGGTCATTGCCGCAGGCGGAATCGCTGACGGTAGAGGGGTAGCGGCAAGCTTAATGTTGGGCGCTGTCGGTGTCCAACTTGGAACCAGATTTCTTGTAGCATACGAATGTTCCGTACATCAGAACTATAAAGATATGGTACTGAAAGCTGGCGACATTTCAACGGTTGCCACAGGTAAACGTTTTGACGCAAGTTGTTGCCGTAGTTTGAAAAATAATTTTACCAGAGAATTTTCAAAAGCTGAATATGCTCCCGATGCGACCAAAGAATCAATCGGTTTGTTAGGGGTTGGCGCATTGCGAAAGGCTGCTGTTGAAGGTGACACTAAAAATGGTTGTTTCCTTGCAGGACAAATTTCTGGTCTGGTAAACCGTGAGCAATCTGCGGCAGAGATTATCAGCGAAATATTTGACCAAACAGAATCATTGCTAAAAGGAGCAAATCAATGGGTAAAATAGCATTTGTTTTTTCTGGTCAAGGCGCACAAAAAGCAGGAATGGCAAGGGAATTTTTTGATTCTAACCCAAGCGTTCACGACCTTTTCTTGCAAGCAGAAGAATATCGAAAAGGCACAATGGAACAGTGCTTCGACGGTGATTCGGAAACATTAAAGCAAACTGAAAATACACAACCGTGTTTGTATTTGGCAGACCTTGCGGCGGCGCTAGCGCTCGAAAGTGCGGGAATTGTGCCACAAGCAGTTGCAGGATTCTCCCTTGGAGAAATTCCGTCTTTGGCATTTGCAAATGCATTTTCATATCTAGATGGCTTTAAAATTGCGTGCAAACGCGGCGAACTAATGGCAAATGCGGCAAAGCAAACGCCGGCATCCATGATGGCAGTTATAAAACTCGAAAATAAGACCGTTGAAGAAATATGCAAAAAATATTCAGCAGTTTATCCTGTCAATTACAATTGCCCGGGTCAACTCGTCTGCTCAGGGCTGGACAGTGAACTCCAGCAGTTCAAGGAAGATATAAAACAAGCAGGCGGAAAAGCAATTCCGTTGGCGGTTTCAGGTGGATTCCATTCACCGTTCATGAACTCGGCAGCAAAAGATTTTGGCGACTATTTATCCACAATTAAAGTAAATATTCCCGAAATTGACACATATTCAAACTTCACCGCCAATCCTTATGATGCTAATCCCAAAACGCTCATGGAAAATCAAATTAATCACCCTGTTTTTTGGGAAATGATTATCAGAAATATGGCGGAAAAAGGATTTGACATCTTTATCGAAGTTGGTGTTGGGGCGGTTCTGCAAAAACTAATCACGAAAATTCTGCCGTCGGCAAAGACTTTTTGTGTTCAAA
>JAQVYP010000060.1 GCA_029004655.1 Oscillospiraceae bacterium
GGGATTTTTTCCCCAATCAAGGAAAAAACGGAGCAAATACTTTGTGTATTTGCGAGTATTTTGACGCTGAGTGGGGGAAAAAGACACACTAAGATGGCGGACGATGAGTTTTTAGAGGTTCCCATAAGCAAGATTAATTACACACAAAAATTTCCGCAAACTTGGTTTATCTAAATACAAATATATTCCAATCACTAATCTTAGCCTCTTAACATATTTTGTTAAGAGGTGTTTTCATTGGTGAAAAATATTTTAACAGCAAATACTATTGTAATAAAAGATGAAATGAAATATGACGGCGTGACTGTTTTGACTTTTAAAATTGAGTATCCTGAGTTTAAGTCATCATATTACCAAATGTCATTGGTAGTGATTAATAAATTCTACAAAGAAAAGGCATTGGCATACGAAAAACATTGCAGAACTGAACTGTTTAACGCGGCAGTGGAACAGTATAAATACAGCAAAGAGAATAACTTTCCGGTACATGTACATGAAGCCTTAGTTGTATATAAATTAACATATAATTGCGGCTGCATAGTTAGTTTATATTTTGACCAGTACGAATATACCGGTGGAGCGCATGGCAGTACCCTGAGATATTCCCAAACATTCAACTTGCAAAAGTGCAGCATGCTTAAACTTAACGAGCTTTTTAGCTGTACGTCGGATTACAAAGCATATATATTTAAACAAATTTTAGAGCAAATTGAGCAAGATACAAGCATTTATTTTGAAGATTATGCAAAGCTGATTGTATCAACTTTCAACGAGAGCAGCTTTTATTGTACACCGCTGGGAATTATTATCTATTATCAGCAATATGATATTGCCCCGTATTCCAGTGGCATCAGAGAGTTTTTAATACCGTATACAAATTGTGTAATTGACCCCATTAAAAAATGTTTTCAAATTTAATATTGGGGAAATTAGTTAAGATGGTGGGGTTGCGGAACGACGAGGGCGTCGTTCCCTACGGGATTGATACTAATTCCAAATAAAAATCAACAAATCTTCGCGGTCTTTTGTTTGCGAGATTGCGTTGTCGTTCTCGGCGGGCGATAGCCCGCCTTCGTCCTCCGCCTTGTCACACAAACAAAATCCTCGCAAATCTTGGTCACTTTTTAATTGGAATTAGTATGAGAGGACAACATTACCTGCGCGGCATGAGCACAAGATAGCAGACACCTCATGCGCTTCACTTCGTTCAGCACCTTCCCCTTGAGGGGAAGGCTATTTCGGAACGACGAGGGCGTCGTTCCCTACGGGATTGAGTGTTGCGTATGCATTTTGAGGTACGGAATCCCTACGGAAGAACGTTGACAATTAGCAAAGTTTGGTGGAATTAAACCAATTATCAAATTTTTTAAATTTACGAAACGCATAAAAGATTAGCAGCGTTTTGTACAAATACAACAAAACTTATTAATATTTTAAAATACTATTGACTTTTATAATAAAATGAATTACAATCCATATATCAGGTGGTCATGACAACATAACAACATGACAACATAACAACACGATAGCGCAAATGTAAAAAATTATTTATTTATGGAGGCGTCACAATGGCTTATAAAGTCCTTAAATATTCTTTGTTAAAGCATAAAATCATTGAAAAAGTGAATAATGAAGAGTACAAAGAAGGAGATTTAATCCCAAGCGAACGCGAGTTAATGGATATGTATCAGATGAGCCGAATTACTGTAAGGAAAGCCATTGATGATTTGGTTAATGAAGGCTATCTATATCGTATACAAGGAAAAGGGACTTATGTCAGAAGTGATGAAAATTCTCATGATTTATTTTCAATCACAAGCTGCACTGAGGATATTAGTAATAAGGGGATGATCCCTTCAAGCCGTGTAATTAGTTCAGATGTTATAAAAGCCGGAAAACACAAGGCGAGAAGATTGCAAATAGACGAAAACGATTTAATTTTTAAGCTTAAACGCGTTTATTATGCTGATGGTGTATCAATTAACTTCACAACTACTAACCTTCCGCTTTCAATATTCCCCGGTCTTGATAAATATGATTTCAGCAAAACATCACTGTATTCTGTTATTGAAAATGATTATGGCATAAAAATTACACATGCCAGCAGAACGCTGCAGGCTGTTTTGGCAAGTGAAGAAACTGCAAAACATCTCGATATTAAGCAAGGTGAACCATTGATATTGTTTGAATGTGTAACATATGGTGAGGTTAACGGAAAAGAGTTGATTATTGAAGTGTTTGATTGCTGCTACCGCACCGATGTTCATAAATTCTATATAAATCAAGTTAGATAAGTTTGCTTAAATGCAAATTTATATAAAATGAAAAACAAAAAGCAAAAATAAAAGGGAGGAATTTCAAATGAAAAAAAGCACTAAAAAATTAATGGCATTGGTTCTGGCATGTTTACTCACTGTTGCATTCTCAATGACGGGTTGCTCAAGCAAAGACACTTCAAGCGGTTCAAGCACGGCAAGTAAAGAAAAAATTGCTCTTGTTTGTTCTGCAGCCGGTGCAAATGATAACGGCTATAACCAAGCAGCTATCAAAGGCTTAAATCAGCTTAAAACAGAAAAAGGCGTTGATACCAAAGTTGTTGAAACAACAACAGATTATCCGGGAACTTTAAAAACTCTTGCAGACGCCGGTTACAAGCTTATTTATTCACTTGAATATGATTTTACTGCACTTATTGATGGTGTTGGCGGAGAAAAACCTCTTGCAGAGCAATATCCTGATACTACCTTTGTTGTTTTCAATGCAAACCCAAATTTAAAAGAAGATAATACCGCAAAGTTTAAAAATGTTATTTCAGTTATGTTTAATGTTAACGAGGCATCTTTCCTTGCCGGTGCATTAAGTGTTAAGGTCAATGAAAATGCAAGCGTATTGTTCGACAGCTCAAAGTATTCATTAACAACAGGTGATGCAGGCCGCGCTGTTGGATTTATCGGTGGTACACAATCCTCCGGTATTGAAGTATTCAGCTATGGCTATGCAGAAGGCATTAACTATGTTGCAAAAGAACTCGGAGTCAACTATACCTATTATTCCACATATAATGCCGGATTCTCTGATTCGGCAACAGGCGGAACAACAGCAGGCACATACTATAGCGAAGGCGCAAACGTTGTTTATACTGTAGCAGGTTCTGTTGGTGATGGCGTTGATGCTAAGGCGAAAGAAGTTAAAAAGCTTTCTATCGAAGTTGATGCAAACAAAGACAGCGCACAACCCGGATATATTTTAACAAGTGTTTTGAAGAATACAAACGTTCCGGTATATGCACTTGGAACTGCTCTTATTGACGGAACACTGGCTTCAAAAGGCGGCACTGTTATTAACTATTCATTGGGTTCGGAAGCTACCGGTATTACTGATTTAAGCACAATCGCAGCAGCAATCAAGTCAGATTCAGCTGCACAGGCAAAATGGACCGAAATCAAAAATTATATTACTGATCTTTCTTCTAAAATTGGAAGTGGCACGATTAAAGTTACAAATGCACAGATCGGCGAGACATTAGATATTGCAACTCTTAGCAATGTAAAACTGCCTAAATAAATTATTAAGATGATAAGGGGCGAATAAAATGAACATTATTGAAACTGTAAATATAACAAAAAAATACGGAGATTTTGTTGCTAATGATGCAATCAATCTCGCAGTTTCAGAAGGTGAAATTAAGGCCATCGTTGGTGAAAACGGTGCCGGAAAAACAACCTTAATGAACATGCTTTATGGGTTAATTGCTCCGACAAGCGGAAAGCTGCTTGTTGGAGGAAAAGAAGTAAAATTTTCGTCCCCTTTGGATGCAATCAATTCAGGCTTAGGTATGGTGCACCAGCATTTTAAGCTGGTGCCCAGCCTTACTGTTTGCGAAAATATTCTGCTTGGAATTGAAGTTTTAAAAAATAAGACACCTTTTATAGATGCTAAAAAGCAGTATGAAAAGGTTCAAGCAGTTGTTGATAAGTTTAAATTTGATTTAAACGTAAGAGATAGAGTAGAAGACATTTCAATAGGTCAAAAACAACGTGTTGAAATTATGAAAATGCTTTATCGAAATGTTAATATCTTAATATTGGACGAGCCTACCGCGGTGCTTACTCCACAAGAAGTTGATGAGTTAACTATCAGCTTAAAGGAACTAAAAGCACAGGGTAAAACTATTATTATAATTACACATAAACTTGGTGAGGTTATGCAGCTTTCTGATAGTGTTACTATCATTAAGCGCGGCAAAGTTGTTGGTGAGGTAAAAACCAAAGATACAAATGAACGCAAGCTTGCACAAATGATGGTTGGCCGAGACGTTGTACTTAGTGTTAAAAAAGAAGAAATTGATAATTCGGGCAACCCGGTTGTTTATAAATTGGAAAACATCTCAACTAAGAATATCTTTGGAAAAGAAGTGTTGAGTGATATAAATCTTGAAGTCAAAGAAGGCGAAGTCCTCGGTATTGCGGGTGTTGAGGGCAATGGTCAAAGCGAACTTCTAAAAGTAGTTACCGGACTTATGACTACAACAAAAGGTAATATTACTTTAAACGGAAAAGAAATAACAAACTGGTGGCCGGCAAACATCAGAGATGCCGGTGTCGGCATGATACATGAAGATCGTTATGCACAAGGTCTGTGCCAGAACATGACTATCAAGGAAAATATGATTGCAGGATATCATTATTGTGGCGATGTTTGTTCGCGTGGATTTTTGCGTTCTCAAGTGATTTCAAAAAAACGCGACCGCCTTATAAAGGATTATGATATTCGTGTTGCTGATGCAGAGGGCGAAGTATCTCAGCTTTCCGGCGGCAATGCACAAAAAATTATTATTGCAAGGGAATTCGATTCAAAACCAAAGGTATTAATCGCAGCACAACCTACAAGAGGTGTTGATGTTGGTTCTATCGAATTTATACACAATAAAATTCTTGATTTAAGGAAACAAGGTGTTGGAGTTCTGCTTATTTCAAGTGAGCTTTCAGAAATTATGAGCCTGAGTGACAGAATTGCTGTTATGTATAAGGGCAAAATCATCGGAGTAGTAAATCAAAAGGATACCAGCACAACAGAGCTTGGATTGCTGATGGCAGGTATTACGGATAAAGGAGGAAAGCAGGAATGAATAAGGTAAGAAAATTAGGATTAAGTCTTTTAAATTCACTCCTTCCTGTTTTATGTGCTTTTGCAATAGGCGCAGTTATTATTCTTATTATCGGTCAAAACCCTCTTACTACTTATTGGATTATGATTAAAAATACATTGTTTACATGGAAAGGTTTCATGAAAACTTTGCATTATGCCAGCCCTTTAATACTCACAGGTCTTGCAATTGCAATTACATTTAAGGCCAACATTTTCAACATGGGTGTTGAAGGTCAGCTGCTTGGCGGGGCATTTGCTTCGTGTATTATCGGATTCTCACTTAAAAGCATGAATCCGACTGCTCACGTTATTATTTGCTTGCTTTCAGGTATTATAGTTGGAATGTTATTTGCACTTGTTCCGGCAATTTTGAAAGCTTATTTTCACGTTAACGAAATGGTTGTTACCTTGATGCTTAACTATGCAATCGCGAAAATTCTACAAGTTTTAGCATCAACAGTTTTTCGCGATAAAGCAGCAGGATATGTTGCAACATCTCCAATTGAAAGCAGTGCAATGTTTAACCGAATCGGCGGAACCAGTATTACGTTGTTTTTCCCGATTACAATTGTTGTCTTTATTGCAATGTATTTCGTTTTCAAAAAATCCCGACTTGGTTATGAAATTACAGCAATTGGCAGAAATACGGAGTTTGCAGAAGCTTCCGGAATGAATGTCAGACGCAAAATTATTTATATGATGCTTATTAGCGGAGCACTCAGCGGTCTTGCAGGTGCAGGCTTTATGATGAGTGAAAAGTTTAAATATACACTTGATTTTTCAGGCAGCCCGGGACTTGGATGGGACGGAATGCTAATTGCTTTGCTAGGCGGACATGATCCGATAGGTATTTTAATTGCCGCTGTATTTTATAGTGCACTTAAAACAGGAAGCGACAGCATCGGAATCTTTGCCAATGTTCCAAAAGAGATAGTTGCTGTTATTCAAGGGCTGATGATTCTGTTCTTATCAATAAGATTTATCGATCAAAGAACGAAGGTTTTTGAAAACTTTAAAACAAGGTTTATCAGCAAAAAAGCACAAACTGAGGAGGTGCAGTAATAATGGATTATCAAAGATTACTTTACGATGCTATTTCTTGCGGTGCTCCCATTATTTTGTGCGTTCTCGGTGGTAACTTTGCACACAAGGCAAATGTATTAAATATTGCACTTGAAGGCATGTTGTTAATGGGTGCGTTTACTTCTGTGCTGTTTACAATGCTGACTAAAAATATACTTTTGGGTATCTTGATTTGTATTTTAATAAACTTGATATGGGGCATTGTCTTTTCGGTAATGTGCGTTACAAAGAAAGGAAATCCGATTATCGCCGGTCTTGCTGTTAATATGCTGGCGACTGCAATCTGTGCTTTTCTGCTTAAAGTTTTGGGCATGGCAAACTTAAATGTTAACAGTATTGTTAATGTAGCAGGCTTAAAAATACAAATTCCGGTGATTAATCAAATCCCGTTTATAGGTGGAATAATCAGTGGACATCCGCTTATGACATATGTTAGTTTTATTGCCATCTTTGTGATGTGGGTAATTATGTATAAAACTAAGTTCGGCGTATATGTGCGTGTCGTTGGCGAAAACGAAGATGCTGCAGTCAGCGTCGGAATTAATGTCAACAGAATAAGATACATTGCTGTTTTGATCGGCGCAGTTTGCAGCGCATTGGCAGGTATCAATCTTTCACTTGAAAAAATGGCTTTGTTTACAAATGATATGTCCGCGGGTATCGGATTTATTGCTATCGCTGCTATTTTCTGCGGAAGCGGAAGACCGGGGCTCACGTCTATATATGCTATTATTTTCGGACTTGCGCAATCCCTCGCTATCAACCTCAGCATCTCAGCAGGAGCTTATTCCGGACTCTTTAACACAATACCATACTTTATGATAGTTTTCATTCTCGCAGTAGTATCTATCATTAAGATGAAAAATAATAGGGTGAGGGGTTTTAAAAATGAGTAAGACGGCTATCATTGTTGTGGATATGGTTTATGATTTTACCAACGAAAACGGGCTTGTGTTTTACCCACAAAACAAAGAAATCTTACCTAAAATAAAAAAAGCAGTTGATATTTGCAGAAAACATGATGCTTTGGTTATTTATATGACTCACAGCTATCGCAAAGACAAATATGATAGAAACCTTCTTCATATGCGCCAAAACTGCATTGAGGGTACCGGTGGAGATGTTATTGACGAAAGTCTTTCTGTGCTTCCCGAAGACTATGTTGTCAAAAAAAGAAGATACAGTGCATTCTTTGGCACAGATATTGATCTGGTACTCAGAGAACACGATATTCGTCAAGTAATAATTGTCGGAACTAAAACAAACTGCTGCATACGCGCCACAGTTACAGATGCTTACAACCTTGATTATGATGTTTATGTCGTTCGTGAATGCGTAGCCACAAATGACCCAACCGTAAATGAAGTACATCTTAACGATATTAATAAGTATCTTGGACATGTAATATCTCTTGATGAACTGGAGAGTGATTTTTTTGAAAAAGTATGATGTTGTAACAAGCGGGTATGTAAGTCTTGACCGCATTATTAATATACTATCTCCGTTAAAAGTCGGATTTACATCTCTTGTTGAAAACTGCAATAATGCCAAGATTTATTACGGGGGCTGCTCGGTTAATATTGCTTATGTGCTTGCAAAGCTTGGACTTAGTGCTGTTCCTTATATTCGCGTTGGCGAGGATTATAAAGAAACAGGTCTTTGCAGTTTCCTGCAAGATGCAAATGTTTGCACAGATGCAATTGAAGTCGTGCCAAATGAATCGACATCAAATTGCTATATGTTAGAGGATCCTGAAGGAAATCATGTTACCGTTTATTATCCGGGCGCAATGGATGGCAAATATGCAAAAGAAATGAAAGACGAATTTTTCAAGCAAACCAAGTTTGGAGTAATAACGGTTGGTTCATATCCCGATAATCGTGAGTTTCTTAACAAATGTGAAGAGTATAATGTTCCTCTGATATTTGGAATGAAGTCTGATTTTGACGCTTTTCCGATTGAATTCCTAAAAGAAATTTTAAATTACAGCAAAATTATTTTTATGAACCAAGCTGAACGTGAAACAATAGAACAGCTTTATCATATGGCTTCAGTTACAGATTTATTTAAAAGTGGAAAAGCGGAAATTATCGTTGTAACACTCGGAAAACGCGGAAGCATGTGCTATCGCAAGACAGAAGAAGGTTATAATGCAACCGAAATCAGAACTGCACATTGTGCCGATGTTGTTGATACATCCGGTTCGGGAGATTCTTATATAGCCGGTTTTATATATGGCTATTTAAAGGGATTTGATGCGGTTGAATGCTGCAATTTAGGCAGTGTAATTGCTTCATATATCGTTGAAAAAAGAGGCTGCTGCACAAATGCACCAACCGAAGAGCAACTGCAAGAGCGGTATAAAGAATTTAAGGGAACGGGTGAATAGAATGAAATCACTTTATGCAAAAGTTGATGAAAACATCTCAAAATATGTTATTTTTTCAGGCGATCCATGGAGAGTTGAAGTTCTTTCAAAGTTGCTGGACAATGCAGAGCACGTTGCATTTGCGCGTGAATTCAACACTTACACAGGATACTATAAGGGCGTTAAAATAACCGCAACTTCAACCGGAATCGGTGCGCCGTCCGCTGCAATTGCTATGGAAGAAATGTATGCAAACGGCATGGAGGTCGCTGTCAGAATGGGTACGGCAATGGCACTCAGAGATGATTTGCTTGGCAAGTTTATTATTCCCGCCGCCTCTATGAGAGAAGAAAGCACCAGTGCAACCTATGTTCCGGTCAGTTTTCCTGCTGTTGCGGATATTGATTTATTAAACTGCATGAATAACACCGTTAAACAATTCGGCAGTGATTATTGCAATGGTATCACTTGCACCATGGATGGATTTTATTCACAAATGAGAGAATCAAAGCTGTCCAAAGAAATGGGCACAGATATCGGAGCAACATTTGAACGCCTTAAAAATCTCCATGTCATAGGAATTGATATGGAAAGCAGCTGTATTCTTACACTTGCAAGACTAATGAACATTAAGGGCTGCGTGGTCACAATGACTACTGTTTTGGAAAACTTAAAAGCACAACTTTTGGGTGAAGAAAGAACAAATGCAGAAGAACTTTTGTGTAAAGTTGTCCTTGAAGGACTATATCAATATGATAAAGGAGCAATAAAAAATGAATAATTTAGAATTTTTTAGTCCGGATAAGCCGTTTATTATCGGTATGGTTCATTGCTTGCCATTACCGGGAACGCCAAATTATGCGGGGGATATGGAAGCAGTTATTAAGCAAGCGGTAGATGATGCAATTACACTTGAAAAGGCCGGTGTTGATGCAGTCATTGTTGAAAATATGGGAGATGACCCATTTGGTGAAGAATTGGAGCTTGCACAAAGCACAGCTTTAGCAGCGGTTTCAGCTCTGGTAAAGCAAAGCATTAGTATCCCTATCGGTATTGATGCCGCAATGAACGATTATAAGACCAATATTTCTGTTGCACAGGCAATTGGCGGCGCATTTGTAAGAATTCCGATTTTTGTTGATACAGTTCAATATCCGGGATGCGGAATAATGCAACCATGTTCAAAAGATGCTATGCGCTACAGAAAGCAATTAGGCGCAGAAAATGTAAAGATTTTTGCCGATATTCAGGTAAAGCATACAAA
>JAQVYP010000061.1 GCA_029004655.1 Oscillospiraceae bacterium
CCTGAGGTCAAAATAGTTGCTGTTGCAGATGTTGATTCAAAAAAATTTGATTGGGCAATCACGGGGCATGGTGAATTTACGACGGGTGACTGCATAAAGCGTATAGGATTTACATTTGAAAAAGAATTCTAAACTTTAATGCAGCAAAAGCCCAGATTTAGCACAAGTCTGGGCTTTTGCTGCATATAGAATTCTTTATTTACAGAATTCACAGAATTCACTTCTATATTATTCGTTCTCTTAATTGGAGATCTCCTGTCGATTATTTATCAGTTTTTTTGTCTGACGGCGAATTTTTTTGATTTTGTAACAAATCATTGAAAAACCTACTGAAAAAGTTAAAACGAAGTAAATATGTTGCATTTTGCCAAAATAAGTATTATAATAAACGAATATTATTAATAATTGAGGTATAGAAATGTCTGCACAGAAAAAAAGACTGAATGGGATAAGTGCCGGAATTATCCTATCAATCAGTATTTGTTTTATGTTGTGCTTTTATGCACCACTGGAACTGTTTCTCACAAATCAAGACGAGTTTTGGTTTGACTTGAAAACTATTATACTTCCTGTTTCTTTGCTGTTCGTAGCAACTACTATTTTTAGCATCATCATATTCGCATTAGTACGAATTATAAGCAAAAAGCTATATTATTTTAGTTTAGCTGCCGGATTTACAATTCTTATAAGTTGTTATATTCAAGGCAATTTCATGATAGGTAGTCTTCCTGCCCTTGATGGCACGAATATTGACTGGAGCTCTGGCATAGGTCATCGAGTTCAGTCAATCGTTCTTTGGGCTGATATTGCTTCTTTGGTTGCATTTATAATATTTAAATTTAAAATTATAATATTTCGTAAGGTTACATTTATCGGCAGTCTATGCTTACTTTTAATGCTGTCGGTTACGCTTTCTACCCTACTGCTTACGACAAATATCAAAGATAATAACTATTCGCTTTCTGTAACCGACAAAAACGAATTTCAGTTCTCAACCGACAAAAATGTTATAGTACTTATGCTTGATGCAGTGAATGAAAAAGATTTTGTTGAGGTTATAAATGCAGACCCTGACTTTGCCGAAGATTTCAAAGACTTTACGCACTTTGACAATGTTGCGAGCGGATATCCATTTACACAGATGGCGGTTCCTTTTGCACTTACCGGTGAATGGTGCGAAAATGATAAACCTTATGTTGATTATATTGAAGAATCATTTAATAAGTCTCCAATAATAAATCATCTTGAAAAGCAGAATTATAAAATCGGAATTTACGACGATGGTGAATTCCATTTCAGTTCAAATCGATTTGCGGGGCGTTTTGAAAATCAACTTGGACCAACAGATACATATAGTTCATTGTATTCTTGCATGAAACTGATGGTCAAGATGGCTGGTATTAAATATGCTCCGTGGGATGCTAAGCGTTTTTGTTATAACCTGATAGACCACTCTAAAAAAATACACATTAATTTAACCCCCGATGCTGATATATATAATTGGTCCAACAGTATTTTTTACCCACAAATCAAAGACAAAAACCCCATTACAACAACAGATGATAAATGTTTCCGCTTTATTCATATTGAAGGCGCACATACGCCGTATCAATATGATAAAGATGTTAATTTGATTGATGGGAGCGAGGCTTCCTATGAAAGTAATTTAGAAGCGTGTGTTACCATTTGCAAAAAATTTATTCAACGCATAAAGGAAAGCAATATCTATGACAACAGTGCTATTGTCATTATGGCAGACCATGGTTTTGATAAATACATAAGGGGTAACCTGCTTGACCGTGCAAATCCGATAATGCTTATAAAAGGAATCAATGAAACAAATGACAAACTCATAACATCATCAGCTCCTATTTCACATGAAGATTTTCCGCAGGCACTGATTAAACTTACTGAGAACAAAAAATCGACCGAGGTTTTTGACAGCAAGGATGGAGATAACTCTAAACGTCGCTTTTTGTTTTACGACTACACACGCGAATATCACATGGTCGAGTATTTTATTAACGGTAGGGCTGACAACACCGAATCTATGAAACCAACAGGTAAGATTTTTGACTATGTAGAGAAAGATAATTTAGAAAATCCGATAAATAATAGTGCTACAGGAGATAAATAAATGCAGTTATTGTATAATATTTCAGCTTGGGTGATGAAGTTTTGTTATGAAATATGTCATAATTACGGACTGGCAATATTGCTGTTTACACTACTAAGCAAAATAGTATTGATCCCCATTTCGATATGGGTGCAGAAAAATTCAATTAAAATGGTTAAGATGCAACCCGAAATTAACTACATGAAGATAAAATTTTTCGGGGATCATGATCGCATTGCAGAGGAACAGAATAATATTTTCAAGCGCGAAAAATACCACGCAATGGCTTCCATTGTACCAATGTTTGTTCAAATTGTGCTTCTTATGGCTGTAATTGCTGCTATTAAAGCCGGTATGGCAGACACTTCAATTAATATGTATTTTTTAGGTATTGATCTCAGTGCAGTGCCGAATAACTCATCAACATGGTTCATTCTGTCACCGATTGCAGCGGGATTTTCCGCCTATCTGATGTGTCTTGCACAGAATATGAGCAATGTTCTGCAGGCTGAACAATCAAAGATTAACAAGTACGGAGCAATGATTCTTTCAATCGCTCTTTCCTTGTATCTTGGTTGGTTTGTTTCGGTTGGTGTTGCACTTTATTGGGTCGCAAGTAATTTGCTTGCAATCATACAATTGTATTTGCTCAACTGGGCAATTAATCCCAAAAAATATGTCAACTATGAGCAACTCAAGGCGAGTAAGACTGCTTTAACAGAGCTTGAACATATTGGTAACGGTCAAAAGATAAAGCTGAATCGTGAAACAATAAAACGCGAAAAAGCAGATTATAAAAGATTTTTCTCTGTTGTAAACAAACATATCGTTTTTTATTCGGAAAGCAGCGGATTTTATAAATATTACAGTGGTATAATTCAACACTTACTCACACATACAAATATCACTATTCATTATATAACAGGAGATCCGAACGATATAATTTTTTTGCTTGCCGATAACAATGAAAAAATCAAGGCGTATTACATAGGCGAAAAGAAATTAATAACCTTGATGATGAAGATGGAATCGGATATTGTCGTAATGACAATGCCTGATTTGGAAAATTTCCACATTAAACGCAGCTATGTTAAGAAAGATATTGAATATATTTATATTCCACATGGTATGGATAGTTTAAATATGACAATGCGTACCGGATCTGTGAATCATTATGACACGGTTTTCTGTGTTGGCAAGCACCAAAAAGAGGAAATCATGAAAACAGAGCAAGTATATAACTTACCTTCAAAAAGACTTATTGAATGGGGTTATAGTCTATTAGATGAAATGTGCAGCGAATATGACGCATCTAAAAAGGGAAATGTGACTGTTGACAAAAAGAATATACTAATTGCACCATCTTGGCAACCGGATAACATTGTTGACAGTTGTCTTGAAACCATATTGGACAAGCTTAAAAACCGTGGATATAACATTATTTTACGTCCTCATCCCCAGCATGTTCGTCATAAAAGCGAATATATGGAAACATTGAAAACAAAATATGCCGACAACGAAGATATTGAGATTCAAACCGATTTTAGCTCAAATAATACCGTTTTTGAAGCTGATTTGCTTATTACAGATTGGAGTGGCATTGCATATGAATATGCATACACTACTCGTAAGCCGGTTCTCTTTATTAACACACCTATGAAGGTTATGAATCCAGAATATAAAAAAATCGGCGTTGAGCCTATAAACATTACCCTACGTGAAAAAATCGGGTGTTCTGTCGATACAGATGAATTGGATATGCTTGAAGAAAAGGTGCAGAATCTATTTAATCAAAAAGATTCATATCATGAAGCTATTGGTAAATTTGTTGAAGAATATATTTATAATTTAGGATCTAGTGCCGAGGTCGGTGCTAAATATATCGTTTCAAGTTTAAAAACTAAAATTGAAGAAAGAAAGAATGGAAATTAATATGAAAAAAACAGTTAAGATAGTTATTGCGTGTTATTTGGCAGTCGTTTCTATGTTGTTGTTCGGAGCAAATGGTATGGCTTATATTGACCCTTCAGTTGTGACATATATGATTCAGGCAATTGCCGGTATTATTATCGCAATCGGTGCCGTTGTGGGGATTTATTGGAGAAGCGCAAAAAAGAAAGTGGCTAAAAAAATGGGAATTGATGAGAACAAGAATAAAGAATTTGAAAGCGACGATATTACCGTCGATTAATTGGAGGTCCATTAATATGGAAAAAAAAGATGTTAAATTATTTACTGTCGGCCCTGCTCAAATGTATCAGCACACATTAGAAGTACGAAGCCATGTTGTTCCGTATTTCCGCACACCGGAGTTTGGCAAAATGAATTTGGAATCTGCCGAACTAATGCGCAATATTATGGATGCAGATGACGATTCTGAGGTACTGTTCTTAACTTGTTCGGGAAGCGGAGCAATGGAAGCAACAGTAATGAATTGCTTTAACAAAGATGATAAGATACTCATTATTTCCGGCGGTACATTTGGTGAACGTTTTGAGCAGATCTGCAAAATCCACAACATTCCTTATACACCGATAAAGCTTGGTCCGGACGAAACACTTACGCAAGCTCATTTAGCTTCATACGCAAATAAAGGATATACCGGATTGCTTGTTAATTTGCACGAAACTTATACGGGTCAGCTATATGATATAAATATGATTTCCGGTTTTTGTGCCGAAAACAATCTCTACCTTGTTGTTGATGCTATAAGCACTTTTCTCTGTGATGAATATCATATGTCCAAATACGGTATCGACGCTACCATTGTCAGCTCTCAGAAGGGCCTTTGCCTCGCTCCAGGCCTATCTGCCGTTGTTTTGAGCAGACGGATGGTCAACAATAAAGTTTTGACAAATTCAGTACAATCCATGTATTTTGATTTCAAAGACTATATAAAAAATATGTCACGCGGTCAGACACCGTTTACACCAAGCGTCGGAGTTTTGTTTGAACTCAATGATATGTTGCGTTATATAGATAATCAGGGCGTTGCGGCACGTGTTAAAGAAGTATCAGACCGTTGCAAATACTTCCGTGGAAAATTAGAAAATATGCCTGTGCATCTCCCCTCCTTCCCTTTGTCAAATGCAATCACCCCTGTTCGCTTTGAAAAACCGATTGCAGAAGAGTTTTTCACCTATTTAAAAGACGAAAAAAATATTATGGTAAATCCGGTTGGTGGCGAATTAGGAAAAACAAGCATTCGAGTTGCACATATCGGCGACTTAACTTTTGAAGACTACGATTTCTTGCTGGGTGAGATGGCTAGCTTCTTCTCGTTTTAAGAAAATTTGAGGGTAACCATGATTGATCAAAAAGAATTAATGCGGTATTTAAAGAAAATCAACCCAATGGCCGAAGGTGTTTTTATTGACCCTAAAGAACTTGTTTTTGAAGAAAATGTTATGATGAATTGTTTCTACTGCGGCAAATACGGCAATAATTGGCGTTGTCCGCCTAACTTACCTAATGTTAATTTCCCTAAAATGATGGCTGAATTTGAAGCAGGATTATTTGTGTTTTTAACATACTATCCTAAAAATGAAGAAGATTATAAAAATTTGCGCGGTGAAGCCGCCTTAACTCTGCATAAAAACCTTTTAATGCTGGAAAAGTGGATGTATAATCACAACTCCTCTACTGCCGTTTCTTTCATTGGAGGATCTTGTAGATTGTGTAAAAATGGATGCGGTAAAGAACGTTGTAATAATCCTTATTTGTCACGCAGTCCATTGGAATCAACCGGCGTTAATATTATTAAAAGTGCTAAAAAATATGGAATTGATATAAAATTTCCGGCAGACCAAAAACTGATGCGATTAGGTTTGCTCTTATTTCAGGAGGAATTATAATGAAGTATATTTTTATGGTTGCAGGTAAAGGCTCCCGTTTACAGCCATTAACCTTAAAACATCCGAAATCTATGTTTATGTTGGGCAAAGGCACCACGCTTATTCAGCGTATGGTGACCCTTATACGTAAGCATGATAAAAATGCAGACATTGTTGTTGTTACAGGACATATGCACAGAAGCATTGAAAGCTCATTACAGGGTGTTACATATGTATACAACCCATTTTACGAAGCAACTAACTCTATTGCATCTCTTTGGTTTGCGCAGGAGCATTTGGATGCTGATGATGTTGTATTAATTGATGGTGACATTGTTATGTCAGATAGTCTGATAGGTGATGTTGTCTGCCGTCCGGTTGAAAAGCCGTTGGTACTTGTAGATAGTTCTATCCGCACAGACGGAGACTACAATGTTCAGGTTTCCGGCTCTCATGTTTTAGTTATGAGTAAAGATTTGGATACCTACTACGGCGAATATGCAGGAGTAACAAAACTTAATCGTTCAAGTGCAGAAAAAATGCGCGCCGAACTTAACGCGATGGTTGAAGAAGGTTATTACGATCAATGGTATGAAAATGCACTTGTGCAACTTATTTTTAAGGATGACTTCAAGCTATACTATGAAGACATTTGCAACTATGAATGGACGGAAGTTGACTGTGTTAGTGACCTTATTCATGCGAAACGCATTCATATGGCAGAACAATAAATTATGACTATTTCGCGTCGTGTGATTAAATTTTTTCCGATACTGTTAATTCCCCTAACGGCATTTATAATATCTCGATGGTATTTTCAGCTTATGCTTATTCAAGGTAAGTCTATGGAACCCACCTATCACTCCAACCAACTTGTTTTTTTAAATAAACAGTCCGATGTTTATAATATCGGTGATGTTGTTGCATTTCACAGCGACTCATTAAATTCAATCTTGGTAAAGCGAATTGTGGCTGCACCAGGTGATCGAATTTTTTTAATTGAAAATCAGTTATATGTAAATGACAAAGCATATTATGACTGCCAGTGGGATATTGCATATACTGATAGCGAAGAAATCCTACTTAATGAAAATGAATATTTTATGGTAGGCGATAACTTTGATGAAAGCATTGACAGCCGTGACTCACGAGTGTGGCTTGTTAATAAAGATGACTTAATAGGTATCGTAATTCCAAATAAAACATATAACAAATAATATGATAGCTGTTTAACTTACCATATCGAGTGTTCATAACGGACTTAAGTCTTATACTAATTCCAAATAAAAATCAACCAATCTTCGCGGTCTTTTGTTTGCGAGACTGCGTTGTCGTTCTCGGCGGGCGATAGCCCGCCTTCGTCCTCCGCCTTGTCTCACAAACAAAACCCTCGCAAATCTTGGTCACTTTTTAATTGGAATTAGTATTAGAGGACTTTGATTGACTAATTCTGTTGCACCTCTCCCACGCAGTGCTGTGTTACCGGTTGCTCCCGCCTTTTACAGCATTGGTGTTCCAATGACCGAATCTGTAAAACTGCTTAAAGCCTCCGAACTAAATCAGGAAGCCGATGAACTTTTCCAAAAATTTAAAGAACATGCCGATTACATTTTAAAATGCGGTCTTAATTATCCTGCGCACGAGGTGAGGTACGAACAAAGCATAGTTGCTCCAGCCGTCAGTTATCTTTGCCAAATATATCAATTGACAAATGATGAAAAATACCGTTCTGCCGCTGAAGATCAAATCTCTTTACTCGAACTTTTTAATGGAAAACAACCTGATTATCATCTTTATGAAACGGCAATTCGCCACTGGGATGACTACTGGTTCGGAAAAGCACACTGTTACGGCGATACTTTCCCGCATTATTGGAGCAGTCTTACCGGAAACAGTTTTTTTGGAATATTTTAAAGTTTCTGATTCACAAGACTTTTTTTAGTAAACGGTATTCCGGCACACTTTTATGATGTCCTCGCAAACGACCATGATTGGGGTTTATATTTCGCATCCAAATTTTATAGAGATAAAATTACAAGTGCCTATTAATTTATTTATTAAAAATTAATATATAAAATTTGCTTTATCTATCCTCATTATGTTTTTTAAACAGAACATAAAATGGACATTGAATAGAAAAGCAACCGTGTGTCCCTTATATAATACATAAAAGCACCTCGATTTATGGTTTGTTATACCATAAATCGAGGTGCTTTGCTAGTATTCAAGCTGACATTATGCTGTACTTTATTATTTTATCTGATTTTAAATATAACAAGACTACTCCAGCTCTTGCAACCGTCTAAATTCGGTAGGTGAAACATCATAATGTTTGCGAAAGCATCTGATAAAATATGATGCACTTTCATATCCGCAAGCAGTCGCAATTTCGTTTACGGTTTGGTTGCTTGTTTTTAGCAGTTTTTTAGCTTTTTGGAGACGCAAAATTCGTATATATTCAACAGGAGATAGCCCTATTTGTGACTTAAACTTACGGCAAAAATAAGATTCTTCATATGAAAACATATCTGCAATAGAGGCAGTTGAAAGAGGCTTATCAAAATTATCCTGTATATAATCAATAACATCGTTTATTTTTTCACTAACAGATGAATATATATACTTATTATTGACGTAGTTTCGAAATAAAACTCCCAGAATACAATAAACATATCCCTTAACAAACAAAGAATTTGCATCACTTTCTCTTTCAAGTTCTTCAGTTATATAATCTATATATTTTTTAATTTCCTCATCACGAACTAAATTAACAAAACGAATGCGATTTTGTAAAAGTGGATCAATATTTTTATTATTACCTGGAGAACTATCGGACATCAAAGACAATTCAAACATTATAACACGATATTTAACACCATCATTTCCCGCGTCCGCATTGTGCAACTGACGAGGATTTATGATGACAATATCACCTTTTTTTGCAATATACTTCACATCATCACAAGTAACATGCATTTCTCCCTCATCAATTAAAAGCAGTTCTACCCTATCATGCCAATGAATATTAAAGCTTCGGGAGTTACAGGATCTTGTGAATTGCAAGAGTTTTACCGGCGAATTACCGTAATCAACATGTGTCAGCTCTTTTTTTGAGTTAACCAAACTTTTCACCACTCATTAAAAAGTCTAAATTGTACTATACAACGACTAATTTATATAATGAAATTTTTACCTGTTCAGTGTATCATAACATTAAACAATAAGCAATATGGAAGGTGGTTTATATATGCAAATAGGAGTTTGCATTAATCAAGTCAGTGGCGAGGAAATGGCGGAAAAGTTCAAAGCAATCACGGACGAAGGATTTTATTCCTGCCAATTAATATCATGGAATCCTACGTTATGGACTGACGAAAATGCAGAAATTATTATTAAAGCTATTAAGAAATACAATATTACGATTTCAGCTTTTTGGTGTGGATGGGAAGGACCATGTGTTTGGAATTTCTATGATGGGCAGGAAACGCTTGGGCTTGTTCCTGTTACTTATCGTTTTCAAAGAATGAAGAACTTAATGGACGGTGCGGACTTTGCCAAAAAACTCGGTGTAACTGATGTTGTAAGCCATATGGGATATATTCCTGAAAATCCGTATGATGTTAACTATCAAGGATTCTGTACCGCTATTCGTACAGTAGCAAATCACTTGAAAGGAAACGGACAATATCTGCTATTTGAAACCGGACAGGAAACCCCTGTAACCATGCTGCGTTGTTTTGAAACCGTTGGTCTTGATAACCTCGGGGTAAATCTCGATACAGCAAACGTTATTCTGTATGGTAAAGCTAATCCTGTAGACGCGCTTGATGTGTTTGGTAAATATGTTCGTAATCT
>JAQVYP010000062.1 GCA_029004655.1 Oscillospiraceae bacterium
TTTTTTAATTTTGTATAATAAAAACTAAACGGTGAACCAAAGATATTAATCTTCTATTCACCGCTTAAAACCTATTGTGTTATCTCTGAAGAATATTCACTGTCAGCAGAACTGCTTACACTCTCATCAATATTACTTATATTGACATTCACACGTGCAACGGCATTACCGGTCATGGTCTGAACCTTATCTTTGATATTCTTTTGCACTTCTTCTGCAACAAGCTTTATACGCGCATCCTCATGAACGTTGATGAATGCCTCAATAATAATAAGACCGTTTTCAGTCGAAACTCTGACCGAACGTGAAAGAGTACCGTTTTTCACAAATCCCTTAATATCAATTGGCTTTGATGCAAGACCCGAAACTCCATCAACCTCTATTGCAGCCATACCTGCTATTTGCGCAACGACCTCTTTGTTGATTGCCAGTTGATCCATATTAAAAGCCTCCCTATTAGCATAAAAAATGTTTATATTAATCAGTTACTTTATTATACCACAAAGAAGCAATTTGACAACTATTTTACTTTAACAATTGTAATTTTTTCTAAAGTAAGCCCTGTTTGAGCTGTTACAATATCCTGAATCTGCAATGTTTCGCTGCTTAAAAGCTCATCGCAATTAATAATTACAGTTATTCCCTCTTCACCGATAATCGCAACAGCATCGGGGAATCCTTTTGCCTTAATCAGGCTTTCAATGGATGCCTCGTTTTCAATACGCTTTGCGATGACAGCTAGGCTTTCTATTGCGGCTTGTTTAGTGGCAGCGTCAAGTGCAACATCACCCATTGAATCCTTCAATAATTCTACAGCATCCTCACGGGCTGAAGTGCGGTCGGCACGCGCTGTTTGAAAATAATCGTTCTTAGCAGCGGTTTCCACGGCAGATTCAATTTCAGGCTTTTGATTTACATACTGTGTACCACCAAGCACATTGGATGAAGTGTCTCCTCCGGCTATGTTAAATCCACCGTTTGCAGCAGAATATTTCATGTTTAGCCATACTGCCGCCGCTAACGCCAGTATAAGCACAGCTAGAACAACTTGACGTTTCCCCACTATCGTTCCTTTTTTCATAATCATGTCCTCCGTTAAAATTTATTTTGATTGCCTGCCAATAACACAAACTTTATTCTCGCTTATATCTAACACCGTAACCACGGCATTTTGAACTGTTTGTTGAACATTCTTATCATCACCTCCACTGCAGATTACAACCACGCCCTTGACTTGCGGCATCACTTCGGTTATAAGCAGCGGCTGCTCATTACCATCGCTGTCCTTCACTATGATATATTTTTGCTCATTTGTATCATTCTGCTCTTTTTTTAATAAATTACTTCCGCTTTTATCTTCGGTTAATCCGGTGTCGGTCTTTGTCTCATCGGCATATATGTATTGTATTCCATTTTTCAGAGTAATCATAACAGACACATTTTTATCCACAAGAAGGTCTGAGATAATGTCCGCTAACTGATTTTCCAAGTTTTCCACATACATCTCTGTTGAATCGGATGATGTGGTTTTTATTTTATCGGGTGCGCTTTCACCACCTATGAAAGATGATAAAAACAAGAGCAGAATCCCAATAATCCCAGCAACGAAAACAATCTGTCCCAAATGTCCCGATAGCTTTTCTTTCAACACTTTAACATAGTTTTGTGGCACTTTTATTCACATCCTCTCGCTTTAGTACTGTTCTCCTCTTTAATAGGTTAACAATATAAAACCGCTACTTCAATACCTAGCGAGTTTTTAACCATACTTGCAACGGTTTGCTCATTCACGTCACTTTCAGTATCAAAATAAATTTCTGCCATGCTAATAGATATGCCGGCTTTGTCCGAAATATCCATTTTTATATTAACGAAAAAATCTGAATATCCATTTTTTTTGAGCAAACTGCTTATGTTATCAGAAATTATGTTTTCAGAAGTCGCTACTATTTGTTTTTCGGTAGTTTCCGACAGCGTTGCCGATACGGGGTTGCTTTCTATTTCAAAAGAAAAATCTAAATTGAATCCGTTTCCAAATACCGCAACAATGGTTGCAATAAATACCAATCCCAAGATTACTTTCATAGGCTTTTGAAAGGCATTTTGCGGTGACAACACGCCAATTGCTCCGAGCACAACAGCGCAGACACAAAATACAGTCGCCAGTTCCCTGATAAAACTCATGATTTCCCTCCCAACATCACAACCAATGTGAGGGATATAACAAAAAGTATGAAAACGCTGAATATTATAGCAATTATAAAGGAAATTGATGTGTCCACAGCTTTTAAAAGTAAAGCCGACTTCGACTCTCCGAAAATATCTGCGGCAGACTGCGCCAAAAGTATGCAGACTCGCCACAGCACAAGTTCAATAATAACCGGCAGCAAGCATGCTGCAATTGCAACCACACCATAAATCGCTACCGACGTTGAAAGAACAGATATGCAACCTTTAACCGTGGTAATTGCTTCACCGACCGCAGCACCGACCACAGGAATAGAAGAACTGGCAACAAACTTTGCAGTTTTTATAGCCGCTGTATCGGTTGCCGTTCCGATGACTGTTTGAATTCCCAACACACTTAAAAAGACTGTCATGACCAACGATATTCCCCATGTTACAGTTTTTTTCAACAAATTCCCAAGTGATGCTGTGTTGAGATTGGGAGACACTGCCGATGTTAAACTGACTGCAAGGTGCATTCCAACCAGTGGCAAAATCAAAAATGATGAGGCTTGAGTTATCAGTTCGCAAACCGTTAGCATAACGCCGGAAAATCCCGCCGATACCGCTGCGCTACCCTGCGACATCAGAATCCCGGCATAAACAGGCACAAATGAAAGCATGAACACCGAACAGCCTTTAATTGCCGCAACCGCAGTTTGTATAGTCCCAACAATTGGCAAAACCAACACTGCCGATATGCTTATAGCAGATACAAAAGAAATCATCAGCGCCGAGTCAGTTTTCTCTGTCTGTGAAAGACCGCTTAAAAACGATGATAATAATATTACGCAAAGCATTGAGCTAAGTGCCACCAGAGGTTTTGTGCCTTTGCCTGAAAATATATCACCGATCATTGAGAAAACATTTTTAACACTTATTGCATCTGTCCAACCAATATCTTGTGTCGAAATTTCAAATTCATCAATAATACCCCGTGCATCCTCCGGCAGTTCGTAATATAAATCCGAGGCACCACTCGTCTTATATTGCTCGTTGTAGATATCATCAGTTGCATATACATTCGTTGTTAATAGGCACATCACAAAAATAATAAGAACTATTTTTTTCATTTTTACATTCCTCGTTTTATACTAACCCCAATTAAAAATTGCCCAAAGTTTTGCGAGGATATTTATACTAATTCCAAATAAAAATCAACCAATCTTCGCGGTCTTTTGTTTGCGAGACTGCGTTGTCGTTCTCGGCGGGCGATAGCCCGCCTTCGTCCTCCGCCTTGTCTCACAAACAAAATCCTCGCAAATCTTGGTCACTTTTTAATTGGAATTAGTATTAGTTGGAATGAGTTTTAACCTACAAGACTTAAAGCAACTTTGATAATGCCGCTAAGCAATGGCAAAGAAATTGCCACTATCATTACTTTTCCTGCTAAATCAACCTTACCTGCCAAAGAAGTTTGTCCGAAATCTCGGCAAATATCTGAAGCAAATTGCGTTAAATAACAAATCCCCAGTGCTTTAAAAGCCACCGCAAAATACGATGTGTTTACGTTTGCCTGCCGAAGTAAGGAGTTCAGTTCACCTATTGTTGGAATGACTTGTAACAGTACCATCCCAAAAATCACGCACCCGGCGGAAATAGCTGTTAAAACAGCATACTCCGGTCGATATTCTTTTAAGAATAGTATAAGCATTGCGCTTATCAGAGCAACGGCTATAATTGATGACAGTTCCATCTCTATAACCCAAAAACCGATTTTATGGTTTTAAACAGGTTTCCTATCTCTGTAACTACCATAATTAGAACAACAATAAGTCCTGCAAGTGATGTAAGCATTGCCTGATCTTCACGGCCTGAGCGCACAAGCAACTGATGTAAAACAGCCACTATTATTCCGATTCCGGCTACTTTAAAAATAAAATCAACATCCATTATATTCACCCTTTATATTAGCAAAATAACCACGGCGGCCGAGCCAAACAGACTTAACGCTCGGTACAACCGTCCTTTGTCATCCGCTTCAAATTTTGCGATCTTTACTTGCTCTGACAACAATTTTGCATACATTTCGCAGTGCGACAATTGCCCCAAAATATCGCTTTTGCCAAGACCGCAAAAAAATTCGCATATTAGCTTTTGGTCATCCTCTGTTACTCCGGATTCATATAAGATTTGATTAACCGAAGCTTCATTCAACTCTTCATCTATTTCACATAGTTTATTTTTAAAAGGTAAATCCTTGGAAAATGTCATTGATACAGCGTGTTTTAAAACCCAAAATATGTCTGCCTGCTTGTACCGTATTTGAACAGACACATCCTCTATAAACAGCAGCATCGCTGAAAGCATTGCCACTCGCTTGTTTAATGAATTAGAAAAGTAAAATCCAGATAAGACGGCTGAAGCAGCCAAAGCTATAACTCCAATATATTTAAGCACCATTAAATGCCTCCTTTTCTGATTTTATTAAAAAGTTGCCACCTTCCAAGATTTCCACATCACACATTAATAATGGATGCCCAATCGACGCCAAAAAAGCCACTTTTTTAATGGCACCTGAAGCCAAAATTGCTTTGACAGCTGGGCGTTTATATAATTCTTCAACGCTTCCGGCATGCACAGTTGTAATAACTGAAACACCGCTGTTCAAGCTATAGATAACAGCCTCAGCTTCTTCAATAGTGCCGATCTCATCAAAAGCAATATATTGAGGTCCCAATGTTCGTATTGCCATTTCCAAGCCCTCGGCTTTGCCGCAGCCAGTTATGACATCTGTGCAAGGACCAACGTCGTTTTGCGGGACACCACCAATGCACGCTGCTATTTCACCACGACAATCCACAACCGAAACTCTACGAGGTTCACTAATCAATCCACTGGATATTGACCTGACCAAATCTCGCAATACAGTTGTTTTACCACTTAGCGGCGGACCTGCTATCAGAAGTCCGTTATTCACTTCAGTCAACCCATTGGAAACGCCCTTTATCTCTCTTGCTATTCTGATATTTATAGATGAAACGTCCCTGATAAGGACTGTCTTCCCATCTTTGACAATAGCAGTGCCGCAAATGCCTGCACGATGTCCACCCTTTAACGTCACAAATCCTTGGCGAATTTCATTTTCATGTGTATATATCGAAAAACCACACAAAAGGTTATAGCTTCGCTCAATATCTTCTGTTGTAACTATCGCTAATCCGCTTTTGTATATGTAATTTACGGTTGAATCATTTGATATAAAGAGTTGCCCCGATTTTGAGGACAAACAAAGCGGAGCGTTAGCCCTAAGTCTTATCTCGTTAACAGTTGATTTGATGTCTCGTGGCAGCAAGGATAAAATTTCACGAAGCCTGGGGCAAACTCCCAGTGCAGCGTTATCAAACCTTTCAGCCATATATCTCTTGTCCATTGTTTTACCACTTGTCCTTTCTCTTGTTGAATAATATGTAATTTCATTCAACAATAGAACTTGACTAATCGCACAAGAGTGCTAGAATAATAAAAAAAGCAGATGATAAAAAAATCATCTGCTCAAAAATTATTTTGTTTTAAGAAATAAATATATCGTAGGCACCTGTGTGCTCCCGAAATCGACGTTTAAGACATCCTGTCCCGAATTATATATGCGGCTTTATATATATCTCCACCACCCATGGTGATTACAACATCTCCGCCTTTGCCAATACTTTGAACTGTATTAGCAACGTCTTCAAAGGTTTCAACACAAACACAATCTTTTAATCCTTTGGCTAATACCTGCGATGAAATTCCACTAAGATTATTTTCACGGGAGCCCATAATGGGCATCAAAATAACCTTATCGGCAATCGCGAGAGCTTTAATAAAATCATTCTTGAGCAATTCTGTTCTTGAAAATGTGAAGGGTTGAAAAATTGCAATGATTCTTGAAAATCCAAGTTGCTTTGCCGCTGTAAGCGTAGCTTTAAGCTCTGTCGGATGATGTGCATAATCATCGACAAGTGTAATGCCACCGAATTCGCCCAGTTTTTCAAAACGTCTTCCTGCACCGCCAAAGCTTTCAATGCCTTTCTTTATATCTTCTATCGGCACACCGCATCTGTCGGATGCCGCAAATGCTGCCAGTCCATTGTAAATGTTATGTCTTCCTGGAATTTGCATTTTTAAACGCGTTAAAACCTCACCATTTTTGACTACATCAAATTCCATACCGAATTTTGCTTGACTGATATTTGTGGCGGTGTAATCATTTTCGCCGGTAATTCCAAAGGTTATAATTTCACCTCCGAAATCGGAAATTGCTTTTTTTGCCAGTTCATCATCACCATTCACAACTGAAATGGATGACATTGTTATGAATTTTTTAAAAGAATTAACCAAATTATCCATGGTGCCGAAATAGTCCAAATGGTCATTGTCAATATTAAGTAAAACAGACATATCGGGTGACATCTGCAAAAATGTATCTACAAATTCGCAAGCTTCGCAAACCATGTATTCGCTGTTTCCAACACGACCGTTGGCGTCAATCAAAGGCAGTTTTCCTCCGATAACAGCGGTTGGGTCAAACTCAGCCATATACAAAATCTGGGTCAGCATTGATGTTACGGTTGTTTTCCCGTGTGTTCCGCAAACACCGATAACTTTCTCAAACTGTCTTGTCAGTGCGCCCAACAGGTGAGAACGCTCCATAATAGGAGTTCCAGTTTCTCTTGCGGCAACAAGTTCAGGATTTTCAGCACTTATTGCGGCAGAGTAAACCACAAGCTGTGCGCCAGCAATGTTTTTCGCATCGTGACCCATAAAAACTTTAATTCCAAGTTTGCGAACACGTTTCAAATTGTCGCTTTCATTATTGTCAGAGCCGGTTAAGATATATCCTTTATTATGCAAAATCTCAGCAAGGGGGCACATTCCCGAGCCTCCGATTCCAATCATGTGTATCCGTTTTACTCCGTGTATTACGGAATCTTCTTCTCTTTTAGCTTTCAAATCGTTCACTCCCGAATATTAATACTTTAGGGCATCTCTAAAAACCGCCCGCCCACCATCTTGGCACGTCTTTTTCCCCCGCTCTGCGTCGATTTTTCTTAAAATACGCAAGTATTTCTACAAAAAATCGGCTTGATTGGTGAAAAAATCCCCACCAATCTGTCAGTCGTCAGGTTTTTAGATGTGTCCTTTACTATTATATTGCTTTATTAGTTAAAAATAAACCATTAATTTTATAAGGACTTCATAAAATGAACATTTTATTTCCAATAAACATACAAAACTGCATAAAAACACTTGAAAAACATGGGTATGAGGCTTTTTGTGTCGGCGGATCTGTAAGAGATTTGTTGATGGGAAATAACCCTCATGATTATGATATTGCTTCCAATGCTCCACCGGATGAGGTCGCAAAAATATTTGACCATACAATCCCTACGGGCATTGCACATGGCACTGTAACCGTTATTTTGAATGGTGACCCGGTTGAGATAACACGTTATCGAACAGACGGCAAGTACGAGGACTATCGACGCCCCAAAAGCGTTGATTTTGTTGACAACCTTGAGGCGGATTTATCAAGGCGAGATTTCACAATTAACGCAATTGCATATAATCCCCGAACAGGGATTGTTGACCCATATGGTGGGCAAATGGATATTAAACTTCGTAAAATATCCTGCGTTGGAGAGCCGGAAACTCGTTTCAGAGAAGATGCTTTGAGAATCATGCGTGCGTTTCGTTTCGCTTCACAGCTTGGATTTAATATAGAAAAAGAAACCAAATCCGCCGCTTTAAAATGTTCCGATTTGCTTCGTGAAATTAGTCGTGAGCGCATTTTTGCGGAATTGCAAAAGCTTTTATCAAGCTGCACTCCGTCTGCCATATCTTCACTTGTCAATCACGGTGGCATGGAATTTTGTGGGCTTAACCCTTGTGAAATTCCTAATGAATTTAATCTGATTCCGCTTAATATATCTTTGCGCTTTGCTTTTTTATGCAAGCTTTGCAATGCAGACAGTGCACTAGTTTTAAAAAATCTCAAGTCTGATACCGCGACACTCAAGGAAGCAAAAATGTTTCAAAATCATCTCAACTCAAAATTACCAACTGATTTTGTCAAATTTAAAAAGTTGTTATTAACATTGTCCTTACCTCAAATTAAGATCCTGCTGCAAGGCAGAAAAATGATGTATGGCGAGGATTTGGATTATACTCAAAAATATTTGGATATTATTGAAACAGAACATCATCCGTTTAGGATTTCCATGCTTGATATCACCGGAAATGACCTGAAAGATATTGGTATAGCGGGTTGTTCAATTGGTGATACGTTGGATTATTTGCTCGATATTTGTCTTGTAGAACCTGGTTTTAATAAAAAAGCTATCCTAATTGAAAAATCAAAACAAAAGCTAAGGCTGCACTAAACTTTAAACTATCTCATAGAATGTATTAGCACATTTTATGAGATTTTTTATGTCCAGAAACAAAATGGAGGGTTAATATATGCAGTTTGCGGTAATCGGCGGAGATAATCGCCAAGGGTTTTTAGTAAATCTTTTGACAGCCAAAGGATATTCTGTCAATACATATGGACTTGAAAAATTTGAACATTTGGAATCGTCACAATTTTCCGGAAGCCTTTCAGGTGCCGTTTCGGGTGCCGATGTTATTATTCTTCCGCTTCCGATTACAAGAAATGGAGTTACCATTAACGCTCCTTTTGCATACAGTGATATATACCTATCTGACGTAATTGCCCTTTTTAAGAAGAATCAGCTTATTCTGGGCGGTAAAGTTCCGGAGTATATGTTCGAGGCTGCGGCGACTCATGACATTAAGCTATACGATTATTTGAATCGTGAAGAAATGAGCGTACTTAATGCTATTCCCACAGCAGAGGGCGCCATAGAAATTGCAATGAGAGAAACAGATAAAACGATTTTTGGTTCAAGTTGCCTTTGCATCGGATATGGTCGTATCGGGAAAGCGCTCTCCTCCAGACTGCATGCTTTGGGTGCTAATGTTACCTCATCGGCTCGCAAATTTTCCGATATTGCGTGGATTACATCAAACGGTATGAACAGCGTCAGAACAGATGCACTTGAAAATGAACTGAATAAGTTTGATTTGATTTTCAATACAGTCCCTCACCTAATAATGGATAGTAAAAACCTGGATAAATGCAAAAGCACTGCAGTTATTATTGATCTTGCATCTGCTCCCGGCGGGGTAGATTATGTCTATGCCCATACCAAAGGTCTGAAAGCATTAGCCGCATTATCATTGCCGGGAAAAGTTGCTCCGATAACTGCTGCTGAAATCATGCTGGGAGCAATCATTAACATGGTCTATGAATACTATGATTAATGCTAATTTCAAGTGAAACAGCAGATATCTTTACGGGCCTTTTCCGCAGTTTCACTTGGAGTTAGTATAACAAATAATCTATTAAAACCTCTTATCAATTAACTGTGTGTGTATAAGAGTTATTTTGAAATCTCATTGCCGATACACAGCGGCGGAATGGAGCGGAACATGGAAGGAGTAAAGATTGGGTATGCTCTGTGCGGTTCCTTCTGTACAATAAAAAAATCTATTGCACA
>JAQVYP010000063.1 GCA_029004655.1 Oscillospiraceae bacterium
CGTTTCTGCTGCAAAGTCACGTTCGAGTGATGTTATAATTTGCGATACTGCAGGCAGACTTCACAACAAAAAGAATTTGATGGATGAGCTTTCTAAAATAACTCGAATTATTAAAAGAGAACTGCCCGATGCTTCAATCGAAACATTGCTGGTGCTCGATGCCACGACCGGTCAGAATGCCGTTAATCAGGCAAGAGATTTTAAAATGGTTGCGGATATTACGGGTATTGTACTCACTAAGCTGGACGGTACAGCAAGAGGCGGAGTTGTTTTGGCTATTAAAGATGAACTCCAAATACCGGTAAAATTTATTGGAGTCGGCGAAAAAATTGACGATTTGCAACCCTTTGATGCTGATAGTTTTTCCAAGTCTCTAATTGACAGTGATGATCGATGATTTTCGGCGAAAGGATGTTTATAAATGTCAAATCCCCAATTTTATATTGCAACTAAAAATTTACACAAGCTG
Organism: Oscillospiraceae bacterium; assembly: GCA_029004655.1. Lineage (GTDB taxonomy): Bacteria > Bacillota > Clostridia > Oscillospirales > Acutalibacteraceae > STF2-152. Next base: position 470 of record JAQVYP010000063.1, read on the forward strand.
GAAGAGCTTAAAAGAATACTGATTCCATTGGGTTTTGATGCAATTTGTGAAAAGGATTTAGACAGCGCGTTGCCTGAAATCGAAGAGACAGGAACAACCTTTGAAGAAAATGCATTGCTCAAAGCCTCTGCCGCTTGTCGTGAAACCGGTCTGCCATCTGTGGCTGATGATTCGGGATTGTGCGTTGATGAATTAAATGGTGCCCCGGGAATATTTTCGGCACGTTTTGCAGGTGAACCGTGCGATAATAAAGCTAATAATCAACTTTTGCTTTTAAAACTCAAAGATGTTCCATCAGAAAAACGTACAGCAAAGTTCGTTAGTGCGGTTGCGTGTGTTTTCCCCGATGGCAGACAGTTTACTGTGAGAGGTGAGTGCCACGGAAATATCGGCTTCACTGAAAACGGCGAAAACGGTTTCGGTTACGACCCGTTGTTTTGGACTGATTTAGGTTGCTTTGGTTTGATTGATTCAGATAAAAAAGATTCCATCAGTCACAGGGCTTTGGCACTGATAGAATTCAAAAAAGAGCTTAAGAAATATGGTTATTAAACATAATATTACATGTCGCTTGCAGCGGCGGAATGGAGACACTATGCTTACGAGTAAACAACGTGCACAACTTCGAGGTATGGCAAATTCAATAGATACTATTTTCCAAATTGGTAAGGGCGGTATAAACGAACAGCTTATCAAACAGGTTGACGATACAATCGAGGTAAGAGAATTAATTAAACTAAGAGTTCTTGAATCTTCTCCTCAATCTTCAAAACAGGCTGCAGATGAAATTGCAAAGCAAACAGAAAGCGAAGTTGTTCAGATTATCGGCTCTAAATTTATTCTTTATCGCAGATGCTCCGAAAAGGAAAAAAGAAAAATCACTCTTGTTAGATAGGACTTGTGTTTATGCACAAAACTGTTGTTTTTGGCGGCACATTTAATCCAATCCATAACGGCCATTTGATGATGGCACAAGCAGCTGTTGCTTTGCCGTTTGTGGACGAATTATGCCTTGTTCCCGTTATGCAGCCTCCACACAAAGATGCGACGGGGCAACTTGTCGGCGGCTCCCACAGAATGGAAATGTGCCGTCTTGCATCAAAACTAATAAAAAATTGCAACGTGTCTGACATTGAACTTATAAGAAGCGGCAAAAGCTATACTTATGACACATTGTGTGAATTGCGCCGAAAATATCCTTCAAAAGAGTTCTGCCTTTTGATTGGTGGGGATATGGTTGCCACTTTTCATGAATGGTTTAAATACAAGGATATTTTAAAAATGGCAGACTTAATTGTTGTCACACGAAAAGAAGTTGCGACAGACGAATTTACGGCTGCCGTTAATAGCTTATTGCATAAAGGCGGAACACTTCACTTATTGAATATTGACACACCGGACATTTCCTCGACAGAAATTAGAAAGCGAATTTCCATAGGCCTTGATGTTTCCGGAATGATTCCTGTTAGTGTAGAACAATATATAAAAAGCAACAGATTGTATCTTTAAAGGTGCTTGGTGTAAAATGACAAATAATGAATATAAAAAAATATTAAAATCAAAACTCAGTGAAAAAAGATATAAACACTCGCTCTGTGTTGCCGATGAAGCTGTTAGACTTTCCTTGATTTTCGGGGGGAACATTGAAAAGGCATATTTGGCAGGATTGCTCCATGATATTATGAAGGATGCAAGTAACGAAGAGCAGTTGCAAACGTTTAAAAAATTTGGTATAATACTAACCAATATCGAAAAAAGCGCTCCCAAACTTTGGCACGCAATGTCGGGAGCTGTTTATGTTGAAAAAGTATTAAATATTAGCGATCTAGAAATACTAAATGCAATTAGATATCACACAACGGCAAAGCAAAATATGTCATTACTCGAAAAGCTCATTTATCTTGCTGATTTAACAGCAATGGATCGTGATTATAACGGTGTGGAAGAAATGAGACATGCCGTTAGTGTCAATTTGGAAAAAGCTATGCATATTGGGCTTGCGTATACAATAAACGATTTGGCTACTCATGGATACCCCATTCACCCAGATACTATAGATGCGTATAACGAGGTAATACTTGAGAAGAACAACACAAGTGCTGCTGATTCAATACTGTTCTCAAGCTAAAATACAGACATTTTTGCGGTGTGTTTTTCGCCTGCCACTTTGTCGTCATCGGCGAGCGTTTGCCTGCTGTCATCCTACGCCTTACAGGACAAAAAAATTACTATGCCTATACTTTATCTTGAGAAAAGTATAAAATAGAACGGAGTTAACAATGAAGAATATTAATTCCAGTGGAAAAAATAATAATAATGATATTTTTTATATGTCCACAAAAGGAAGACGACTTAAAAAGTTTAAAAAAACCCGTAAAATAATTAATATAGCCGGCTCGCTTGTTCTAGCAGTTTCAGTGCTGGCAACAGTGCTATTGGGCACAGGATTCATTATTGCCAACACTAAGCTGGAAGGGTTTGGAACGAACGAAACCGAATCAGGCGATTTTGAACCGATAATGATCAGCAAACACAGCGGTGTAAGCTATATTTTGGTTTGCGGTGTTGATCTCGAAGAAAGCTTAACAGACATAATGGCGATTGCCTGCATCGACCATGAAAAAAACACAGTCAACTTTTTGCAGATTCCTCGTGACACATTTATTGGAAAAGATATTCCTTCTAGTAAGTTGAACGCTGTGTATTCTAATCCTAAATCCGGCGAGCTTAAAATCAACGCATTGCGCCGCCGCCTTGCATCTTATTTCGGAATCCCGATTGACCATTATGTTCTTTTCACAATCAAAGGCTTTAGAAGTGTTGTTGATGCACTTGGTGGTCTTGATATTAATATTACTCAAGAAGACGGAATCGTAATAGAGGATCAAGATACATTTAAACATTATGTTATCGGGCCCGGTTGGGTCACGCTTGACGGTAATGCGGCTGCTGGTTTTGTGAGAAAAAGAGCTTATTATGATAAAGTTTTAAAGAGAGAAGATGAAGGATACAAGAAAGGCGACACTTCTCGCTTGGAAGCACAACGACTGGTATATGTTGCCTTGGCTAAAAAATTGCAAAATATGTCACTGACTCAAATGGCAACGATTGCAACAACTTGTTATGACCAAATATCAACGGACATGTCGTTTAATGATATACTCGGATATGCAAAAGAAATAAAGAGTGTTCCTTTTGAAAGCATGAAAATACTTGGTGTTCCAGGTCAGGCATGTGATTACAATGAGGTATCATATTATTCAATTCATAAAGCAGATTATGTTAAGGTTTTTAATGACTATTTTAACCCATATGGTGAACAGTTAAAGGTTAACGATATAAAAGTTAAAGAACTTCACACAGAACTTGGTATAGAAACAACAAATAGCTGGATAGATGCAAAAGGCACAAGTATTGCAGAAATTGAAGCTAAAAATAATCAATAAATGAAAGAGTGATTTTGTGAACGCTTTAGATATTCTTAAAATAGCAGTTAATAGTTTGAACGAAAAAAAAGGATTTGAAATAACTGCTGTAAAAGTTTCGGATTTAACCGTAATTGCGGACTATTTTGTTTTTACAACAGCAACATCCAACACCCATGTTCGCGCACTTGCTGATGAGGTTCAGGATAAGCTGTCAAAAGCAGGAGTTGAGCCAAATCATATTGAGGGACGCGCAACTGACTGGATTTTGCTGGATTACGGTGATATAATTATCCATGTTTTCGGACGCCAATCTAGAGAGTTTTATTCACTCGACCGTATGTGGAATGACGGGGAAAAAATTGATATAACTCCGTATTTGGATTCTGTTCAGGAGGAGAAGTAGGTTGAAATACGATTTCAAAAAAATTGAAACAAAGTGGCAAAATACTTGGGACGAGGAGCATACATTTGAGGCAAAAAACGATTATTCTTTGCCAAAATTCTATGCCTTGGTTGAGTTCCCATACCCTTCGGGCCAAGGACTCCATGTCGGACATCCCCGGTCATATACAGCTATTGATATTGTAAGTCGCAAACGTCGTTTGGAGGGCTTTAATGTCCTGTATCCTATGGGTTGGGATGCTTTCGGTCTTCCTACCGAAAACTTTGCAATTAAAAACCATATCCATCCCGCTGTCATAACTCAAAAGAATATTGCCAATTTCAAAAGGCAACTGAAATCACTCGGATTTTCGTTTGATTGGAGCAGGGAAATCAACACTACCGATCCCCAGTATTACAAATGGACGCAGTGGATTTTCTTGCAGTTGTTTGAAAACGGTCTTGCATATAAAAAGGAAATGGCAGTAAACTGGTGCACTTCATGTAAGTGTGTGCTTGCAAACGAAGAGGTTGTCGGCGGCGTTTGCGAACGTTGCGGAAGTGAAGTTGTGCGTAAAGTTAAAAGCCAGTGGATGCTTAAAATAACCGATTATGCCGAAAAGCTGTTGCAAGGTTTAAACGATGTTGATTTTATTGACCGAGTTAAATCTCAGCAGTCAAACTGGATCGGTCGCTCTGAGGGTGCAGAAATTAAATTTGATACTACCGCAGGCGATGTCTTGAAAGTATATTCAACCCGTCCTGATACCTTATTTGGTGCTACATACATGGTAATTGCACCGGAGCATCCCCTTATTGATAAATGGGCGCAGAAAATTCAAAACATGGATGCTATTAATAGTTATAAAGATGCTGCTGCAAGAAAGTCGGATTTTGAGAGAACCGAAGTCGTTAAGGACAAATCAGGCATTAAAATTGAAGGCGTAATGGCCATCAATCCCGTAAACGGCAAAGAAATTCCGATTTTTATTTCGGATTATGTTTTGGTGTCTTACGGAACAGGCGCTATCATGGCAGTCCCGGCACACGACACTCGTGACTATGATTTTGCAAAGACATTTGATCTGCCGATTGTCGAAGTCGTCAGCGGTGGAGATGTTGAAAAAGAAGCATTTGTTGACTGTCAAACAGGTACAATGGTCAACTCCGGATTTCTTAACGGAATGTCTGTTTCCGAAGCTGTGACAGCAATTACTGAATTTTTGACCGAGAAAAACATCGGTGAGAAGAAGGTTAATTATAAACTTCGTGACTGGGTGTTCTCGCGTCAAAGATATTGGGGCGAGCCAATTCCTATTGTTCATTGTGAGAAGTGCGGCTGTGTTCCGCTGCCAGAGTCACAACTGCCTCTGATTTTGCCTAATGTTGATTCCTATGAACCAACAGATAATGGCGAATCTCCGCTTGCTAAAATGACTGATTGGGTTAACACCACTTGCCCTCATTGTGGTGGACACGCCACCAGAGAAACCGACACAATGCCGCAGTGGGCAGGCTCTTCATGGTATTTTATGAGGTATTGTGACCCGCATAACGACAAGGAATTTGCATCACAGGAAGCTTTAAAATATTGGCTTCCGGTAGATTGGTATAACGGTGGTATGGAGCATACAACCCTTCACTTGCTGTATAGCCGTTTCTGGCATAAATTTTTGTACGATATCGGTGCAGTTCCAACACCGGAGCCATACCAAAAGCGCACAAGCCATGGTATGATTTTGGGTGAGAATGGCGAGAAAATGTCTAAATCACGCGGAAATGTTGTCAACCCGGACGATATTGTTAATGAATACGGTGCAGATACAATGCGCCTATATGAAATGTTTATCGGCGACTTTGAAAAGGCCGCACCATGGAACTCTTCATCAATCAAAGGATGCAGCCGTTTCTTGGACAGAATTTGGAACTTGAGCGAGGTTGTTGTTGACGGTGACGGATATCGTCCCGAGCTCGAAAGCAGTTTTCATAAGACAATCAAAAAGGTTACAGAAGATATTGACGGTCTTAAGCTGAACACAGCTATTGCAGCGATGATGGCTTTGCTTAATGATATTTCATCAACAGGCAAAATCACAAGGGGCGAATTCAAAACTCTCCTGATTTTGCTTAATCCGTTTGCACCTCATATTACAGAGGAGCTTTGGTGTGATATCGGCTACGGCGGAATGTTAAATGCAACTGATTGGCCAAAGTATGACGCAAGCAAGTGCTTAGATGATACCGTCGAAATCGTTATCCAGATTAACGGTAAAATCAAGGCAAAACTTAATGTCAGCACTGATATTTCATCAGAAGAGGCTATTGCTATTGCGAAATCCGAGACGATAATTGCAGCAGAAATCGCAGGCAAAGCAATAATTAAAGAAATATACGTTAAGGGAAAGCTTGTTAATATAGTGGTGAAATAAGCTGCCATATAAATAAAACTCTTGACAGATATAATATGTGCAGTGTATAATTAACTGGAAATTGATTATTACCCCTGCAAACCTGCGGAGGGAGGGAATTATAGATGAGCCAAGTACGTTTAAAAGACAATGAGTCACTTGATAATGCGCTCAGACGCTTTAAAAAGCAGACAGCAAAAGATGGAGTTATCCAGGAAGTTCGAAAGAGGGAACATTACGAAAAGCCTTCGGTTAAGCGCAAAAAGAAGTCGGAAGCAGCCCGCAAGCGCAAGTTCAAATAGGCGATTAAAAAAAATCAGAGAAGCGGCCGGGGATAGCTTTCCGGTCGCTTTTTTATACAGTTTTATGAATGGATGAAAAATATATGAGTACGATTCTTCCAGACCGTGTATTTAATCGAATAACCGATATAAAATCAGAGGATTTGGCACAAGATAATGTATCCGGCTTGCTTGTCGATGTCGATAACACATTATCAACGCATGGCGGGCAAACTCCGTTAGAAGGTTTGACCGATTGGCTTGAATATATTAAGCAAAGCGGAATAACAGTAATCATTCTGTCAAATGCCAAAAAAAAGCGAGTTATGCCGTTTGCCGAAAAGCTTGGACTTAAGTTTATATCTCTTAGCTTTAAGCCTACTTGTTTTGGCTTCATCAAAGGAATGAAAGTGCTCGGATTAAAACGCAAAAACATCGCAATAGTTGGCGATCAACTGTTTACTGATGTTTTGGGCGGAAATATATTTGGTGTAAAGACCTATTTGGTCAGACCGATTTTGCTTGAAGATAAAATTAGCTTTAAAATTAAACGCAAACTAGAAAATCATATTTTGTCAAAGCACAAATTGATATAAACGGGAGTAATGTGAATATGTCAGCGAAATTCGGACCTGCCGGGAATTCGGAAAGCTTTGTAACACATGGGTATAAAAGCAGTTTGCAAGTTCCTTTGTATATTGAGGAAATGGGTCTTGATGCTTATGAATATCAGTGTGGTCGCGGTGTGAACATTGGGATAGAAAAAGCAACAGAGCTAGGAGTTCTCGCAAAAGAAAAGGGAATTGCCTTGTCTCTTCATGCCCCTTATTATATCTCCATGTCCAGCGTTGAAGAGCAAAAACGAGATAATTCTATAAATTATATTTTAAGCAGTGCCAGAGCGGTCAACGCAATGGGGGGAAATCGAATCATTGTTCATGCGGGTTCTTGCGGCAAAATCACTCGTGAATATGCACTGGGATTGGCCGTTGATACAATGAAAAAAGCCATATCTGCGCTTGATAGTGAAGGCCTTACGGATATTAGAATATGTCCGGAAACAATGGGTAAAATAAATCAGCTTGGCGATTTGAATGAGGTATTAACACTTTGCGAGCTTGATGAACGACTGTTACCGTGCATTGATTTCGGCCATCTTAATGCCAGAACCATGGGTGGTCTTGCAAAATATCAAGATTTCGAAGACATTTTTGTTAAAATAGAAAATCGTCTGGGAATTTCAAGACTTAAAGAATTTCATTCTCATTTTTCAAAAATCGAATTCACAGTCGGAGGCGAAAAAAAGCATCTGACTTTTGACGATTCAACCTTTGGTCCAAATTTCGAGCCTGTAATAGAGCTTATTGTTAAAAAGAATTGCTCGCCGACAATTATATGTGAATCAGCAGGTACACAGGCAGAGGACGCGCTTATAATGAAGAATTATTATAACAGAATAAAGGAGTAGAGATTATGAAAAAAAAGATTTTAATCATTAATGGTCCGAATCTTGACATGCTCTCTAAAAGAGAACCGGAGGTCTATGGTACAGAGTCGTTGGATGATATAAATTCGAATACTAGCGCCTATGCCGAAAGTTTAAATTTGAAGTGCGATTTTTTTCAGTCCAACTGCGAGGGCAAGATAATCGACAAAATCCATTCGGTTCTTACCGAATATGATGGTTGTATCATCAATGCAGGAGCATATACACACTATAGTTATGCTATTTTTGACGCAATAAAATCTGTGAGCAAGCCTTTCGTTGAGGTGCATATGTCTAATGTCCATAAACGAGAGGAATTCAGACATAAATCTGTTATTTCTGCGGCTTGCGCAGGAGTGATAGCAGGATTTGGGTCTAACAGCTATATCCTTGCTGTGAATGCTTTGAACGAGCTGGTGAAATAGTTGGATAGCATCGAAAGCATATTAAAAAAAAGACAGGCAGCGCTTATTTACACTGAAGTGAACAGAATGTATTTAACCGATTTTGCGTCGTCACTCGGCTATTTACTTATAACGCGTGAAAAACGCTTTTTGCTTGTTGACGGCAGATATTTTGAGGCGGCAAAAAGCAAAGTTAAAAACGCGGAAGTATTGTTGCTTGAAAATGTCAAGACACAGCTTTCAGACCTAGCCGTTGCTTATGAAATCAACAGTATTTTAACCGAAACTACTATCACTGTCCAAACTTATAATGGTATGCAGGCACTTTTTGACTGTTTGACAGTGACGGCAGATGATAAACTCACAAATTTGATTGCGGAATTACGCTCTATAAAAACTGATTATCAAACAGACAAAATAGTAAAAGCACAGCGCATTGCCGAAAAAGCATTTTTGGAAATTTTGAGTTTCATCAAACCGGGTGTGACCGAAAAACGCATTGCGGCAGAGCTTGAATATCTAATGAAGCTTGGAGGTTCGGAGCAAGCATCCTTTGAAACAATTGCCATTAGCGGAGTCAGATCATCCATGCCTCATGGCGTCCCTACTGATAATGTGGTTCAATTGGGCGATTTTGTAACTATGGATTTCGGTGCAGTTGTGAATGGCTATCATAGCGATATGACACGCACAATTGCGGTAGGCTCGGCAACTGACGAAATGAAGAGTGTTTACGATACTGTGTTGGCCGCCCAGCTGAATGCATTGCAGACAGTTAAAGCAAGGGTAAAATGCAGCGACGTTGATAATGCCGCGCGAAGTGTTTTCCAAAAAGTAGATTTAGGAAAATATTTCACTCACAGCACCGGTCACGGAGTCGGACTTGAAATTCATGAACAGCCAAA
>JAQVYP010000064.1 GCA_029004655.1 Oscillospiraceae bacterium
AAGTCAAGCAGACAACTGAAAATCTTGTTGAGCTTATTGTCGGCTCACCTGACGGTGAATATGAAATATTGAGTAGCCACGTTGTTTTGGCACTCGGCCATTCGGCTCGTGATTCGTTCGAAATGCTTTATAAAAACGGTCTTAATATGGCACAAAAGCCATTTGCAATCGGGGCTAGAATCGAGCACAGCCAGAATTTTATCAATCGTTACCAGTACGGCATAATGTCTAAAAATAAGTTGCTTGGAGCTGCTGACTATAAACTTGCCGCCCATCTTCCCGTCAGCGGCAGAGGTGTTTATACATTTTGTATGTGTCCCGGCGGCGTTGTTGTTAATGCTTCAAGTGAGCTAAATGCAGTTGTAACAAACGGAATGAGCTTCTCATCACGTAATGGAAGAAATGCAAACAGTGCTGTTTTGGTAGGCGTTGAAACAAATGATTTCGATCATGGTCATCCTTTGGACGGTATGTATTTTCAGCGAGAAATTGAGCAGCGTGCATACAATGTTTCGGGCGGATACGGTGCAATTAGCCAAACATTCGGAGATTTCCTTAAACACAAAAAATCACTTGGCTGCAACACTGTCAGACCGACGGTATTGCCAAAGCCGGTTTATGACGATTTGGATTCCGTTTTGCCGTCGTTTGTAACCGATGCAATGCGCGAGGGGATTAGATTATTTGACCGCAAAATCCGCGGCTTTGCCAACACGGACGCAATTCTTACAGGACCCGAAACACGCAGTTCCTCCCCTATTAGAATCCTCAGAAATGAAAACTTCATTTCTTCTATAAACGGAGTTTATCCCTGCGGCGAAGGTTCTGGATATGCAGGCGGCATAATGTCCTCCGCCGTTGACGGAATGCGCTGTGCAGAATCAATAATCAGTTCGTTGCAATAATTATTATAAATAAGAATATTAATCGACATTATGTAAGCACAGCCTCCCCCTATAGGTATAGGGATAGACAGATGTTTTTATAAGTTTAAGAAAGGCTGATTTATTTTGTCGGCCTTTCTTATATTTTCTTCACTATTCTTCATCAGGCATTAAAAGCGGATTATTGCATACATCGAAAAGTCCTATATATGCGGACGAATATGGGTCGCAAATGTATTCAAGCGAATTTTTCGTAGTGGTAAATTTTTTTTTGCTGCCTTTTTTAAGCGTCACATACACAGCCGCAGTTTTTAAGCTGTGGTGAAACACAATTTGCACCCTACCGCCTAATTTTGTGGTTATTTGTTTTATCAATCCCATATCATATTCTCCGGTGTCCATGGAAGCGGTAACAATCAAAGACCCAAAGGCAACTTTGGCAGTTAATATAACATTTTTAGTGTTAAGACAAGCTGTGCGTATCAGCTCAAAAATTAGTATTTCCAAACAAGATATATCAAACTCCCAAAAGCCACCCGTATTGTTTTTGGTTGAAATACAACATCCAACTCCGCCGCAAAGGATTACAGACGCTCCAAAAATTCCGTCCATAAACTCATAAATGTCCGTTGTAAAACCAGCGCTTTCGCGAGCCAAGGCAGACTTCACAGACAAAGCATGCAGCACCTCAAATACACTTTTATCAGCACCCGCATAGCACAAACTGCTAGCCACTATATCTCTGGCGTTTGCAATTTCTATCTCGTATTTTGTAGGCTTAAAATTCATATTAAGTTACCTCTGACAATTTATACTAATTCCAATTAAAAAGTGACCAAGATTTGCGAGGATTTTGTTTGTGAGACAAGGCGGAGGACGAAGGCGGGCTATCGCCCGCCGAGAACGACAACGCAGTCTCGCAAACAAAAGACCGCGAAGATTGGTTGATTTTTATTTGGAATTAGTATTAATGACGATTCAAATTTTATTAGTTGTACATATTGTTTCCAATAATAATCTACAACAAATACATTTATTTCGTATTTTCCAAGCCAAATTATGTATATTATTTTTAAAATTTTTAATTATGCGTTAAATAATAGACGAACTTATTGCAAAAATGAAAAATTTGGGGTAAAATAATAATTAGAAAAAATTCAGGAGGTTTACAACAATGGTTAAAGTTGCTATTAACGGTTTTGGCCGTATCGGACGTCTTGCATTTAGACAAATGTTTGGTGCCGAAGGTTATGAGGTTGTTGCAATCAACGATCTTACAGACCCAAAAATGCTCGCACATCTCTTAAAGTACGATTCTTCACAAGGCAGATATGACGGTCACACTGTCGTAGCCGGTGAAGGTTCTGTCACAGTTGATGGAAAAGAAATCAGAATCTACAAAGAGGCAGATGCTAACAAACTTCCTTGGGGCGAACTCAATGTTGATGTTGTTCTCGAGTGCACCGGTTTCTATACAAGCAAAGCAAAATCAATGGCTCATATCAATGCAGGTGCTAAGAAGGTTGTTATTTCAGCTCCGGCTGGTAACGATCTTGCAACAGTTGTTTTCGGAGTAAACGAGAAAGTGCTTACAGCTAATGATCAAATCATTTCTGCTGCTTCTTGCACAACAAACTGCCTTGCTCCTATGGCAAATGCTCTTAATAATTTTGCTCCAATCCAGAGCGGTATTATGAACACAATCCATGCTTACACAGGCGACCAAATGGTTCTTGACGGCCCTCACAGAGGTGGCGACCTTCGCCGTGCTCGTGCTGCTGCTGTTAACATCGTTCCTAACTCAACAGGCGCTGCAAAAGCTATCGGACTTGTTATCCCATCACTTAACGGCAAACTTATCGGTTCTGCACAACGTGTTCCTGTTCCAACAGGTTCAACAACAATCCTTGTTGCAGTTGTAAAGGGCGAGAATGTCACTGTTGACAGCATCAACGCTGCAATGAAAGCTGATTCTTCAGCTAGCTTTGGTTACACAGAAGAGCTACTTGTTTCTTCTGATATCGTTGGTATCACTTTTGGTTCTTTGTTTGATTCTACTCAGACAATGGTTGCTGATTTGGGCAACGGTCTTTACCAAGTTCAGGTTGTTGCATGGTACGACAACGAGAACTCTTACACCAGCCAAATGGTTAAGACAATCAAATATTTCTCAGAAATTAAATAGTTTTAATTTTTTAAGGGCTCCGCTTTATGGCGGAGCCCTTTTCTTTATTTTTATAAATATTTTACTAAAATTCACACAGCTTTAAATTTGTCAAAGGATTTAATGGTAAGTTTTTAGATGAATTTTCGATCACTTGCGGAACGACGAGGGCGTCGTTCCCTACTATGGGTGACCACTATTTGCACACTACAGACTTATTTTTTCCTGTTAATTCATCAATCGGTTCAAAACTCCTAAAATATAGGCGTCCTGTTCTTCACCGTCCGGTGCCATAATTCCTTTAATATAACCATAGTTTATTGGATAAAACAAATCTGGGTGATCAGAATGATATGTTCCCATTGCTCTATCCATTGTTACTGTTACAATATCTCCAATAATATTTGACACTCCTTATACTAATTCCAAATAAAAATGCTCTTTGTCACAGATAAAAATTCTAATGACCGAGAGCATTTATATATTTTATATCTTTTACTTTCCTAGAATCTTCTTGTAAAGCTTGATATATTCATTGGCGGATTTTCCCCAGCTGTTTTCACATTCCAATGCACGCTTAATAAGAATGTTCCAACCCTTTTTATTTCTAAAACCTTCAAGAGCACGCTCAATTGCTCGCGCCATATCGTTAGCATTATATGATTTAAAAGTAAAGCCATTGCCGATTCCGTCACCACTGTCGGAGATAGTATCCTGTAGACCACCGGTTTCTCTGACAATTGGGATAGTACCATAACGCAGGGCAACCATTTGGGACAAGCCACACGGCTCGTTCTTGGACGGCATCAAAAGCATGTCGGCACCTGCATAGATTTTGTGTGCCATATCCGGAATAAATCCAAGGCGTTGTGCAACCTTATCCGGGTGCGAAAGAGTCATGCTATGGAAAAAGGTTTCATACTGCCACTCGCCGCTTCCCAGAATAACAAACTGAACATCTAGGGAAACGAGCTGTTCAAAAACATATTTAACAAGATCCAAGCCCTTATGATTAACAAGCCGTGAAACAATCGCGATCACCGGAACATCCGCACGTTGCGGCAATCCCATTTCTTTTTGTAGTTCTTGCTTGTTTACGGATTTTTTGCTGAAATCCTCTGCTGAGTAATTTTCGTAAATAATTTTGTCGGTTTCCGGATTATATACATCGGTATCAATACCGTTGATGATTCCACAAAGTTTTTCTTGACGCTCTTTTAAAATACCATCGAGTCCATATGAAAACCACGGATTCAATATTTCGTTGGCATAAGACGGGCTGACCGTTGTCACTCTATCACTGCACTCTATGGCGCCCTTCATCAAGTTAATACACTTATCATAGTCTACTATATGTGATGCCTCATCGGGAAGCCCTAGCACGTCGTTTACAAGCTCATAACCATATTTGCCCTGATACTGAATGTTATGGATAGTAAACACAGTTTTAATATTGCGGTGAAGCTCATTATTACGATAAAACAAATCAAGATAAACGGGAATCAATGATGTCTGCCAATCGTTGCAATGGATAATATCCGGAGTAAATCCTATCACAGGAATTATCTCAAGCACAGCGCGGGAAAAGAATGCAAAACGCTCAGCGTCATCATAATGTCCGTAAAAACCTTTGCGCTTAAAGTAGTATTGATTATCAAGCAGATAATAAATAACTCCCTCATGGTGTGCCTCGAATACTCCGCAATACTGTCTTCGCCATGCAACAGGTACCGTAATACTGGTTACAAACTGCATTTTCTCTCTCAGTTCTTGTGGCACACTTTCATACAACGGCAATACGACGCGACAACCTACCAACCTTTTCCTAAGTGCCTTTGGCAATGCCCCGGCAACATCTGCGAGCCCTCCCGACATTGCAAACGGATATGCTTCACTAACTGCATATAGAATCTTCATTTTGTGCTCCATTCTATTTAACATAAAGTCAAACAATTTTTTTGATAAATTTGAGATGACTTGGAGCCCCACCCGAAATCGCCCCATATTTATGTAATTTACACATTCGTCCCTTTTTTGATAAACACAGGATAACTTGGTGCCCCACACATCGAAGTTCCCTCATTAATAACAACGTTTTTATCGGTAGTTACATGATTAATATGCGCATTTTTTCCGATTATACAATCTTGCATTACAATACAGTTTTCAACAATCGCGCCCGCTGACACACGAACACCCCTAAAGAGTACACTGGATTTTACTGTTCCCTCTATAATGCAGCCATCGGCAATAAGAGAATCGGAAACATCACAGCTTAAACCATATTTGGTAGGCATATCATCCCTTGTTTTTGTGAGAACCGGTCTTTCAGATGTAAAAAGCTGTTTGCGAGCAGTCGGATTTTTCAAAAGTTCTTCTGTTACATTAACATAGCTTTTGGTACTGTCCATAACTGCGGCAAAATTCTTAACCTCCCAGCCATATATTTTTAGGTTTTTGACATTTGGCTGAAAAATATCCCTTACCATATTGGTCTGATTTCGGCTGCTTGCTTCTTCAATCAAATGAATCAGCATATTTCTTTCAATAATTGTTATATCCAGGCTGAAATCGCAATCTTTTTCGATTTTATTTGAAAGAAGTATTTCGGTAACCCTTGAATTCTCATCAAATTGGAAAGACATGATGTCTCTGTGATTCTTGGGCAACTTTCCTCTTTTATAGGCAATGGTAACATCAGCACCGGTTTTTATATGCGAGTCAATCATGGCTTCCATATCGAAATTGCTGACGACATTTGCATCGCACATAACAACATACTGCTCGGTTGAATTATTGATAAAATTCATTGCACCCTGAAGTGCATCAATATGCCCCGTATACACCCTTGCTTCTCCGTTCCCATACGGAGGCAGTATAAACAGCCCTCCCTTTTTACGATCCAAGTCCCAAGGCTTTCCGCTGCTCAGATGATCCATCAATGATTGGTAATTACTTTTGGCAATAACGCCAACCTTTGAAATTCCTGCATTAACAAGATTTGAAAGAGAAAAGTCTATCAGACGATATCTGCCACCGAACGGAACCGATCCCATTGATCTGTTCGCTGTCATTTCTGATAATAAATCGTCGTGTACATTTGGAAATATAATTCCCAAAACTAAATTATTTATCATAGTTTTTCACCTGCTTCAATATTCTGTGTAACCATAACATTTGCATGTATCTCCGCATTCTCACCAATAGTTAGTCCGGCTCCGATAACCGAAACACCCCACTTTTGCAGGTTTGATGTGTTTTCCGGCCGTTCACCGACTTTTGCATTTTTGCTGATTATTGCATTTTCTGCAACAATTGCATACTGAACCGAAGCACCCGAGCAAATTCGAGCACCCGGCATAATAATTGAATCATTCACCTGTGCGCCCTCTTCAATATAAACATTTTCAAAAAGAATGGAAAAGTCCACCTTGCCATAAACCTCACAGCCTTCAGTTATCAGCGAGTTCTGCACCTTTGCGGTCTTGCCGATATACTGCGGCGGCGCTGATGGTGTTCTGGAATAAATTCTCCAGTTCGGATCCTGCAAATCAAGTTCAATCTTTGGATTAAGCAAATCAAGATTTGCTTCCCAAAGTGAATCAATTGTGCCAACATCTTTCCAATAATCATTGAAGTGAAAAGCCTGCATTTTTTCACTGGCAGATAACATTGACGGGATAACATTTTTTCCGAAATCGTTTGAAGATTTTGGGTTGCTCTCATCTTGCTCAAGATAATATTTTAACTTTTTCCATGAGAAAACATAAATTCCCATAGAAGCCATATTGCTCTTTGGTTTTTTGGGCTTTTCCTCAAACTCATAGATTGAGCCATCCTCGTTGCAATTCATAATTCCAAAGCGTGATGCTTCTTCCATTGGAACCTCTAAAACCGCAATGGTGCAATCAGCGCCGGCTTCTTTGTGTTGCTTAATCATTTTAGCATAATCCATTTTGTAAATATGATCGCCCGAAAGGATTAAAACATATTCGGGATTATATCTCTCAATAAATGTTATATTTTGATAAATTGCATTGGCTGTTCCCTTATACCAATCAGCGCCTTTACTGCGCTGAAATGGTGGCAAAACATGCACTCCACCGTTAGACCTATCCAAATCCCATGGTTTACCGCTGCCAATATAGTCATTTAATTCCAGAGGCTGATACTGAGTCAGAACTCCCACAGTGTCAATCCCCGAATTAATACAGTTTGATAACGGGAAGTCAATTATGCGGTACTTACCACCATAAGGCACCGCCGGTTTAGCAATTCGCTGTGTAAGGACTCCCAAACGGCTGCCTTGGCCACCTGCCAGCAGCATTGCAACACATTCTGTCTTTTTCAAGAAATTTCACTCCTTATTTATGCTTTTATTGTCTTTTTTGATTTTTTGTCTGTTGGTTTCCTTACCTGTAAATACAGCCCTGATAATGAAGGAATATTTAAAACAATTGATTGTTCATATCCATGCATTTTAACGTTCTCCGATTTTATTGCACCTTTATCTCCATCACCCGTTCCACCGTATTTTTCATCATCACTGTTTAAAATTACATGATATGTACCTTTTTGAGGAACACCTATGCGATAGTTTTCTCGATTAACAGGCACAAAATTACAAACACATATAATTTCGTTCCCACTTTTATCAATGCGCCTGAAAGCAATTATACTTTGTTCATTGTCATCATTTGAAATCCAGGATAGGCCTCCCCACGAGGTATCAATTTCCCAAAATGCCGGCGTATTGATATACAGCTTGTTCAATTCTGCAACAAACTTCTTCATCTGTAAATGTTTATCATATTCCAGCAACAGCCAGTCAAGTTCCTGACTAAAATTCCATTCGATAAACTGGGCAAACTCCTGCCCCATAAACATTAATTTTTTTCCCGGGTGAGCAATCATATATGAGAAGAACGCGCGAATCCCTGCAAACTTAGTATCATAATCCCCCGGCATTTTATTAATCAGTGAACACTTTCCATGCACGACTTCATCATGAGATATCGGCAATATGAAATTCTCGGAAAATGCATAGGAAAATGAAAACGTCAAAGCATCATGATTCCCTCTGCGATAAATAGGATCGAGCGACATATATCGGAGCATATCGTTCATCCAACCCATGTTCCACTTAAAGTTAAATCCCAGACCTCCCGAAGAATCCGGCTTTGTAACCATTGGCCATGCAGTTGATTCTTCAGCAATCATCAGAGCACTCGGGTGTGCCGTCAAGACTGATTTATTGAGTTTTCTTAAAAAGGCTATCGCTTCAAGATTCTCTTTTCCGCCATAAATATTCGGAATCCATTCTCCGTTCTTACGGTTGTAATCGAGATACAGCATAGACGCAACAGCATCTACGCGCAATCCATCGACATGATACTCGTTGAACCAATATAAAGCATTGGACACAAGAAAGCTGGTTACCTCTTCGCTCCCGTAATCAAATACCACCGTTCCCCATTCCTTATGTTCGCCCTTGAGAGGATTCTTGTATTCAAAGCAATGCCCACCATCAAAATTGTACAACCCAAACTCGTCCTTCGGAAAATGAGCCGGAACCCAATCCAAAATAACTCCGATACCGGCATTATGCATGATATCAACAAATTTCATAAAGTCTTTTGGGCTGCCATATCGTGAGGTAGGAGCATAGTAACCCGACACTTGATACCCCCACGAGCCATCAAACGGATATTCCGAAATAGGCATAAGTTCAACATGAGTATAGCCCATTTCAAGCGCATATTCGGATAATTCCTCTCCCAATTTTACATAATCAAAACAATTGTTATCCTTGTACCTTTTCCAAGAACCTGCATGTATTTCATATATATTCATAGGACTGTTGTATATGTCCTTATTTTTATTTTTTTCATACCACTTTTTGTCCGTCCATGAGAATCCGCCTATATCAAATACTTTTGACGCATTGGCAGGTGCAGTTTCACAATGGAATGCAAATGGGTCACTTTTGAGCACAACTTCACCGGTCTTTTGGGTAATGGCGTATTTATAAGTTGAGTATTGTTGCAATCCTTCGACAAAAATTTGCCAAATACCCTTTCCTGTGTTTTCCATTATATGTGTTTCTATATCCCAATCACAAAAGTCACCGGTAACTGCAACGCTTTTGGCATTAGGAGCCCAAAGCAAAAATGTTACACCTCGCTTATTATTTTCCTCGCAGAAATGAGATCCCATGTATTTATATGCATCCACAGACGAACCGTCTAAAAATTCAGACAGCTTATCAGAAATATTCCACATCCCCATTTACCTCCTTCTGTTTTACAAATTTATTTTAGCAAATAAAGTAAAATGTTTCAATAGATTTTTAGTAAATTTCCAAAATAAAACATAGTAAATATACCCTGATTTTTGTGCAATATCAACAAGTATTGACATAATTCTCACCATAAGCGACTCATTTGCTTTTGAAAGTATAATTCATTACAAATTCATTAAAATTTTTCATTATTATAAAAACACGACAAAAAATATCCAATTATATTTATCGTTCGACTGTATTCGAGAGAAATTTGCATTCAATCGTTGTATAA
>JAQVYP010000065.1 GCA_029004655.1 Oscillospiraceae bacterium
TGATGAAAATTTTTCTTCAAGCTCTTTGCCTAGCTCATATTTAAGAATTTTTGGTTTATAATATACACTGTCAAAATCCGTTTTATGTATCAACATTTTATTTTCAGCATTTCCAATAAATAAGAAAAGGGATAACAAGGTAATTACCTTGTTATCCCATTAATCTTTTAACAAATATTCTCTTAAACGGCGCGGGTAACTTTTCCCGAACGCAAGCAACGGGTGCAGGCGTTGATACGACGAGGAGAACCATTAACGATAGCCTTAACGCGTTTTACGTTGGGCTTCCAAGTTCTATTCGAACGTCTGTGTGAATGAGAAACCTTAATGCCGAAAGAAACTTCTTTGCTGCAGATATCACACTTTGCCATAAATCTGCACCTCCTTTATTCTTTACAATAGCAAATGATATAATAACAGATTTCTTGCTATTTTGCAATAGTTATTTGATGATTTTAAAAAAATGTTTTGTTTTATGCTTTTTTATTCCATATAAGTGATTTTAATGTTATAATTACGGATAATAATAAATATTCGGAGTGGAATTTATATGATTCTTCAACTAACAAACAATAAGCTTTATATATCAATTGATTCTCTAGGCGCACAACTGATGTCGCTAAGAGATTTAGTCGGCACGGAGTATCTTTGGCAGGGGGACGAAAAGTATTGGAAAGGTCGCTCTCCGATTTTGTTTCCTATTGTGGGTTCACTAAAGAATAAAAAGACATATATTGACGGATTAGAGTATACCATGCCACAACATGGTTTGGCAAGAATAAGTGAATTCAAATTAAAAAAGAATCTTACGGATAGCGCCGTTTATACATTTAGTTCAAACGATGAAACAAAGAAATCATATCCCTTTGATTTCGAGTTGGAGGTAACATACTCTGTTTCTGACTTTTCGCTTATTGTTTCCTTTTGTGTTATAAATAAAGACAGTAAGTCAATGCCATTCGGTCTCGGCGGACATCCTGCATTTAATATTCCAATTTTCAGTGATGAAAATTTTGAGAATTATAAAATTAAGTTTGAAAAGACAGAGAATTGTGATTCGCCGGTTGTGGATCAAAAACTATGTACAATAATTTCTAAAGAACGTATTAGTGCGCTAGACAACACGAATTTCATAAATCTTAAACATGAATTGTTTTATAATGATGCATTGGTGCTTGAAAACCTTAAATCAAGAAGTGTCAGCATGTATTCGGTTGAAACAGGGCGCGGAATAAAAATGGATTTTGACGGGTTTGATTATTTTGGAATTTGGCAGGCAAAGGATGCACCGTTTGTTTGCCTAGAACCGTGGACTTCTACTGCTACACTTGATGTAGAAGATGATGATTTAAGACATAAACGTGGAATTATTGAACTCGCACCCGGAGAGACAAAAGAATTCTGCTATAAAATCACAATTCTTTAGGGTGGTGTTTGAAATGAAAATAAAAGCAGTTTTGTTTGATCTTGATGGAACGTTGGTAAATTCATTGGAAGATTTAGCGAATGCCACCAATTACGCTTTAATAAATCATGGATATCCGTCACGTCCAATCGAAAGCTTTAAAATGTATGTTGGAGACGGAATTGCAAAAATGATTGAAAGGGCTATGCCTCAATCAGATGTAAGTGCAGAAAAAACCGAATTAATTAAAAAAAGTTTTTTAGAGTATTATGATGGGCATTATTGTGACAAGACTTGCCGCTATGATGGAATGTCTGAGCTTGTTGACGGTTTGCACAAAGCAGGCATCAAACTTGCAGTTGTAACAAATAAGGTTGAGTTTATGGCAAAAAAAATTGTCACTAAACTTTACGGAAAAAATGTCGATATAATATATGGTCAAAGAGATGGTGTACCGACAAAACCCGATCCAACTCTTGCGTTGATGGCTATGAAAAGCTTAGATGTTATTCCGGAGGAATGCGTTTTTTTAGGCGATTCCGGAGTGGACATTAAAACGGCTGTCAACAGTGGAGCAATCCCCGTAGGTGCTCTTTGGGGATTCAGGGGTAAAGATGAGCTTGTCGCCAATGGCGCAAAGCATCTGATTGATGAACCATTCAAATTATTAGAAATAATCAATAAACAACTCCAAAATCCACGCTAATTTTTCTGTACGAAATTATAGTTGTCTGCGGAAAAGATAGTGAATTTTTAATTGTTGCTATGATAGATAGACAATAATAAATATTTGGGTGTTGAATATTTTATATTAATGCGCTAAAATAGCATTATATTCAAAAAGTAAATCAAATCTGCTTTAGAGAGGGACGCTTATGAAACGCAAGGACTATCTTAGTTGGGATGAATATTTCATGGGAATAGCATTGCTATCTTCTCAGCGAAGCAAGGATCCCGGAACACAAGTTGGAGCATGTATTGTAAATTCAGAGAATCGCATTATGTCTGTTGGATATAATGGTATGCCTCATGGCTGTGATGATGATTGCTATCCTTGGGATCGCGAGGGTGAGCCTATGGACACAAAGTATATGTTTGTGTGTCATGCAGAGCTGAATGCAATCTTGAATTACAACGGTGGTTCGCTTATAGGAAGTCGTATTTATACAACCTTGTTCCCCTGCAACGAATGCACAAAGGCGTTAATCCAAAAGGGAATAGCAGACATAATATATTTGTCGGACAAGTATGCTGATACCGATGCTACTAAGGCATCTAAACAAATGCTGGATTCAGCAGGGGTTAAATATCATGCATATGAGCCAACTATGCGAACAATTGAAGTGAAACTTTAGTATTAAAAATCAAAAGAGATGAAAACCTTTAAAAGTTTTCATCCCTTTTTAATTTTTGCTTATAATTAGTGTCTGGGAACAGTTCTTCTGCAAACCAAACGGAGTTCACCTCAAATGTTTTGCCGTTTAAATAATTTAATATTCCACCGTCAGTTTCAAATTTGAAACTCAAATGATAAGAGTATAACGCTTGATGCTTAAATCCATCTTGCTTGTCCTTGGCATTTTTGCCGTATTTCCCGTCTCCCAAAATCGGATGACCGATTGAGGCCAAGTGAGCTCTGATTTGATGAGTTCTACCTGTCAGCAGTTCAACTTCAAGCAATGCCATATTGTCCCTTGTTGCAAGAGTGTTATATTTGGTTTTTATAGTTCGTCCCGAATCTGTCATTTCTTTTGTTAGGAAAACCTGATTCTTTTCTTCGTTTTTCTCAAGGTATCCTTCCAAAGTTGCAGACTTTTTCTTTGGAATTCCATGTACAACGGTAATATATCGTTTGTCAATTTCTCGCAAGCGGATTTTTTCGCACAAAATGCGAAGCGCCTCAGCATTTTTGGCGGCAATAACTATACCACCTGTGTTTCGGTCAATTCTATTGGCCAGCGACGGGCGAAAACTATGCTCTTCTGACGGGTCGTATTCCCCTTTGTCATACAAATAATGCTGTATGCGTGCGATAAGAGTGTCGCGATACTCAGTGCTGTCAGGGTGAACCAGCAAACCCTGCTTTTTATCAACCAAAAGAATATTTTCATCCTCATAAACAACATCAAGCACAGCAGGTGCGGACAAAAAATCATACTTTGGCTGAACTGGTGCAAAAAATTCGTCATTGACATACATATCGACAACATTGCCAACAACAAGTCGAGTGCTGATTTCGGCACGCTTATTATCAACCTTTATCCGCTTTGTCCTAATATATTTATACATAAGCGCTTGAGGCAGCAAAGGAACAGATTTAGTTATGAATTTATCCAGCCTTTGGTCGGCATCGTTCTTTTCTATTATAAAGCTTTTCATTTATTTCTCCAGTATTTTATAATTAATACTAATTCCAATTAATAAGCGTCCAAAGATTTGCGAGGATTTTGATTGTGAGGCAAGGCGGAGGACGAAGGCGGGCTGTCGCCCGCCGAGGACGACAACGAATTCTCGCAAACAAAAAGACCGAAAAGATTGGATGATTTTCATTTGGAACTAGTATAAAGTTGCTTTATGTAGTATATCATGATTTTGTCCTTTTCAAAAGAGGGAAAATAGTATATAATATATTTTTATAGGATATTTTAAAAAGAACAAAAGAGAGGATTTTGAAATTGATTTTAAAAGAACGTGTTATAGAGATACTTAAGGAGGCAGGAGTGCTGCTTGAAGGCCATTTTCTGCTGACTTCAGGACGCCATTCTAATAAATATTTACAATGCGCCAGAATTTTCAGAAACACAAAATATAGTGAAGAATTGTGCGCTGCATTGGCAGAGCAATTTAAAGACGATAATGTTGAGCTTGTTATTGGGCCTGCTATCGGAGCAATTCAAATGGCTTATGAAGTCAGTCGCCACATCAAATGTGAGAACTTCTTTACAGAGCGTGAAGATGGTGTTATGACGCTAAGAAGAGGATTTGCCATTGAGCCCGGTCAACGTGTTTTGGTTGTTGAGGATGTTGTAACAACCGGTGGCTCAGTGCGTGAGGTTATAGACATTGTAAAGGATGCCGGCGGCAAAGTTGTTGGCGTGGGTGTTGTGGTTGATCGTACCGGAGGCAAGATCGATTTTGGAGTGCCGATTAAATCCGTTATTTCTCTTGATGTTGAATCATGGAACGCAGAGGAATGCCCTATTTGCAAGGCAGGTAATCCTGCTCCCGTGAAACTTGGAAGTCGTAAAAAAATATAAACCGTTTTTAGCGGTTTAATATGGGTGATAATATGGAAAATATTCATGAAGGTCACCGTGACAGAATGCGAGATAAATTCCTTAAAAGCGGACTTGATTCCATGGCTTCGCATGAGGTTTTGGAGTTTATGTTGTATCATTCGATTCTAAGACACGATACGAATGCGATTGCGCACAATCTTATGAATGCATTCGGATCCCTTCCCGCTGTTTTAGATGCACCATATGAAGAACTCTTAAAGATTGATGGCGTTTCTAAAGTAACTGCGACATTTATTAAGTTTGAGCTGCAACTCATGCGTCGCTATTTTTCAGAGAAAACAGAATTGGCAATCCCGATTAAAAGCGTCAGCGATTGCGGAAACTATTTGCTTGGTCGATATATTGGATATAATAATGAGGTTGCATCGCTGCTTTGCATGGACAATAAGTGCAATGTGTTGGGCTTTGAAGTTATTTGTGAGGGTGATATTGGCTCAGCTGTGTTCAGCTCTCGCAAGATTATCGAAACAGTAATAAAATATAGGGCAACCACTGCAATTCTTGCACATAATCATCCGGGTGGAATTGCTCTTCCGTCAAATGATGATATTGAAGCAACTAAAGGCATCATAAGTGCTTTATCTCACGTTAGTGTGCTGCTGCTTGACCATATTATTATCGCTGATGGAGATTATGTATCATTAGCGGATTCAGCAGAGTACAAGTGTTTGTTTTAAACTAATCAAATCAGATTTTATGCGGTATGGCATTTTTGCTGTGCCGCATTTTTTTGTCTTTGAATATATGTTTACTAATTTAATATATGCTTGTGTTTGCAATATGGACATGATAAAATATTAGTAAGGTGTTTTTATCTGAAAATACTGTTTTGATTAGTGATTTTTTGTTAAAGAAACAGAATAATTCTTTTGCTTAAAGTATAATATTACTATTAGCTTTCCTGAGAAAAGCATTACAAATGGTGCACAGTGTTCATGGAATCAAGATCAGTTTACAATGAGTTTGAAATGTGAAATATAATTGATAAGGTGGTGCGTTAATTTGAAATTAACCTTTTTGGGAGCTGCACATGAAGTGACCGGCTCAAAGACATTATTAACTGCTTGTGGGCACAAAATATTAATTGACTGTGGTATGGAGCAAGGCTCAAATTCTTATGAAAACGCCGAATTGCCAATAGCACCGGGCGAAATTGATTGTGCATTGTTAACACATGCACATATTGACCACTCAGGAAAACTCCCGCTGCTTGTTTCTGAAGGGTTTTCAGGGAGAATTTATGCTACCAGAGCTACCACAGAACTGTGCAATATTATGCTTAGAGACTCAGCACATATCCAAGAGTTTGAGGCAGAGTGGCGTAACAGAAAAGCAAAACGTTCAGGAAAAGATTTATATCATCCATTGTATACAATGGATGATGTTAGCCACACTTTACCACTTTTTTCACCGTGTGATTATAACGACGAATACGATATTCTTGATGGAATAAAAATACAATTTATTGATGCGGGTCATCTGCTTGGCTCTTCCAGTATTAAGGTGACCGTTACCGAAGACGGAAAAACACAGTCTATTATTTTTTCCGGTGATGTCGGAAATGTTGATCGACCATTGATTCGTAATCCCGATCAACCCCAATTGGCTGATTTTGTTGTAATAGAGTCTACTTACGGAGACCGTTTGCATGGTCCAAGGGTGGATTATATCGAACAATTAAGAAGGGTTATTCAGAATACATTTGACAATGGCGGTAATGTGGTCATACCGTCTTTTGCGGTGGGCAGAACACAGGAGTTGCTTTATATTATACGCAAAATAAAAGAGGATAAGCTGATACAAAATCATGATGGATTTTTAGTTTATTTAGATAGTCCTTTAGCAATTGAAGCTACCAATATATATAGCAAAAACGAAAACATGATGAAGTATTATGATTCAGAAACATTGGATTTGTTACAACGGGGAATTAACCCAATTAGTTTTGATGGATTAAAAATTTCAGTTACCAGTGATGAATCTAAACTTATTAATGATAATAAATCACCGAAGGTTATTATTTCTGCCAGCGGAATGTGCGAGGCAGGTCGTATTCGGCATCATTTAAAGCACAATTTGTGGTGTGAAGAATGTACGATATTGTTTGTTGGATACCAAGCAGAGGGAACACTGGGAAGAATTATTGTTGATGGTGCAACTGAAGTTAAGCTGTTTGGCGAGCAAATTGAAGTAAGAGCGAATATTGAGCAAATTGACGGTATTAGCGGTCACGCTGATAGGGATATGTTGCTTGGTTGGTTAAAAGGATTCAAAAATCCCCCTCTCCGAATATTTGTAAACCATGGAGACGACTTTGTTTGTGAAAAGTTTGCAATGACAGTAGAGGAACAATTGCATATTAATGCAGTAGCGCCATATAGCGGAGGGATTTATGACCTTACGACCGGCGAATGCTTGGAAACCGGAAATACTGTCCGCATTGAAAAGGCAAAACAGCCAGTCAGAGCAGTGAACAATGTCTTTGAACGTTTGCGCATGGCAGGTAAAAAATTACTTGCGGTTATTGAGCAAAACGAAGGCGGAGCCAACAAAGACCTTGCTAAGTTTACAGATCAAATCAATTCGCTTTGTGAAAAGTGGAAAAGATAAAAGCTTATAGCAACCAGCCTTCTTGGACAGAGAGCGCTGATTTTAACAAGTTGTTTTGAAAATAAAATAATTATAACAACAATGGGGGCAGTTCACTTGTAACTGCCTCCTTTGTTATTGTGTAATAGTTACCGATTTGAAGATTTCCGGTCACCTGCGGAACGACGAGGGCGTCGTTCCCTACGGGGCTCGCGGAGTTAATTTAATAATCCTTTAAATAAAAGTGTATATATCCTATTGACAAATCATAATAATCAAATATAATAACAATTGAACAATCGTTCAATTGAAAGGATGAACAATAATGGCAAATGAAGAAATAGTAAATTGCGAGTATTTGTATGTGCACGATGATTTGGTTAAAAGGGTTAATGAAATTATGCCAACAGATGATATTCTTTATGATTTATCAGATCTTTATAAAATTTTCGGAGATAGTACGCGTATTAAAATTTTGTATGTGTTGCTGGTATCCGAGGTATGCGTTTGCGATATTGCCCAACTTCTAAATATGAGTTTGTCAGCGATTTCACATCAATTGCGTGTACTGAAGCAGGCGAAGCTTGTCAAGTTTCGCCGCGAGGGTAAAACGGTTTTTTATTCGCTGGCTGACGATCATGTTAAAACAATAATAAATCAAGGCATGGAACATGTAACTGAATAAGGAGAGAAAACTATGAAAAAATCTTATAAACTAAAAAATTTAGATTGTGCAAACTGTGCTGCCAAAATCGAAGCGGCAATTAATAAATTAGACGGAGTTAATAGCGCGACAATCAGCTTTATTACTCAAAAATTTGTTATTGACGCAAATGAAGATAAATTTGAACAAATACTTGAAGAAAGCGCAAGAATTTGCAGAAAGGTGGAGCCAGGTTGCACAATCTTAATGTAATCAGACAAATGACGGATAAGCAGAAAAAAGCATTAATGAGGATTACTATAGGCGCAA
This sequence comes from Oscillospiraceae bacterium, assembly GCA_029004655.1. GTDB lineage: Bacteria > Bacillota > Clostridia > Oscillospirales > Acutalibacteraceae > STF2-152. Next base: position 8,267 of record JAQVYP010000065.1, read on the forward strand.
TTTTTTTTATTGGTTCGTTTATGTCACCGCTAACCGGATGGCTTAGACTTGTGCCGTTTTTGATTGCCTATCTTATAGTTGGCAGTGATGTACTTATAAAAGCGGGAAAAAACATTTTAAACGGTCAAGTCTTTGATGAAAACTTTCTGATGAGTATTGCAACCGTCGGAGCTTTCGCAGTGGGAGAGTATCCTGAAGCCGTAGCAGTAATGCTTTTCTATCAAGTAGGAGAGCTTTTTCAAAGCTATGCTGTTGAACGCTCGAGAAAATCAATTGCGTCACTAATGGATATAGCTCCTGATTATGCTGTGATAGTCAGGGACGGTGCCCTTGTTAAAGTGGACCCGCTGGAAGTGTCAATAGGCGATATTATTGTTGTGTCTCCGGGTGAAAAAATTCCAATAGATGGAATTGTCAGGGTGGGTACATCATCTGCCGACGCATCTGCGTTGACTGGGGAAACGCTTCCGCGTGAATTAACAATCGGCAGTGAAGTGCTCAGTGGCTGCATCAATCTTACAGGAGTGCTTGAAATTGAAGTTACAAAGGAATTTGGAGAATCAACAGTCTCAAAAATACTTGAACTTGTTGAAAATGCTGCTTCGAAAAAAGCCCATACCGAAAATTTTATAACTAAATTCGCACGGTACTATACACCTTTTGTTGTTATAGCTGCTGTGGTTCTCAGCATTGTCCCACCTCTGGTTTTAGGCGAACCATTTTTTGAGTGGATTCACCGTGCGTTGATTTTTCTGGTAATTTCATGCCCGTGTGCATTAGTAATATCTGTTCCTCTGGGATTTTTCGGAGGTATTGGTGCTGCCTCTAAAAAAGGAATATTGGTTAAAGGAAGCAATTATTTAGAAGCACTGGCAAATGCTGAAATTGTAGTTTTCGATAAAACAGGGACATTGACACAGGGCACATTCAAAGTGACCGAAATACATCCCGAAAATATTTCTGAAAACGAATTATTGGAGATTGCTGCCAGTGTGGAGAGCTACTCAAATCATCCGATTTCAGCTTCACTTAAACTTGCGAATTCCAAAGAAATTGATTTATCACGTGTCAGCGAATATAAAGAAATTGCCGGTAAGGGTGTTTGTGCTTTTGTTGACGGCAAAAGAGTTTAGATCGGAAG
>JAQVYP010000066.1 GCA_029004655.1 Oscillospiraceae bacterium
GGTATATTGCTTTTATCCTTTATATATGAATCAATATACTCTGAAAAATCCTTGGCATCATATTGGAGTTCCACTTTGGAAGTGGTTGAGTTAACCACACTTTGAGAAACTGCATCTGTAATATTAAATGAGGGAGTCGTAAGGGCTGCCTTTGATGTTAAATGCTCAAGAAAAATATGGACTTTGTCATTATACAATTCCGGGAAAAATTTATTCGATAAACTCACCGAATTGTCCTTTTGCTTCTTAAACTCATCATTATATTGCTGGGTCATAGTAATATATGTGTTTGCCTCGTCCAACTTTGCGCTGTAAGAAAGATAATCAGAATTAGCCTCTGACATCGAGACTAAACTGGGGCTAATTAAGAATTTATATCCACACACAATAACGATTACCGCGACAAGTGCAAATATTAATAATTTTTCTGTATTTTTCATTTTTTAACCACCTCCGCAAAAGTGCAGTTAATGGTATATTCATAACGTGATCTTTCGGAATTCCACGTTATTGATGAATATTTGACAATGCTGAACAGACCAGTTTGCTTTAATGCCTGGCAAGCAATATCAACAGAATCAGAATTTATACTTGAACACGCTATCAAAGCATCTGTCGAAATGACCTTGAAATTGCTGATTGTTGTATCTGACGGTATACAAGAAGTAATCTTATTTATCAATTCATCTGTAATAAATCTTGAATCATCAAATGTTTTTTGTGAATCTTCCAAAATTCTGTTATATTGAACTACATTGTCATATGCATTCTTTGCAGCATCAAAATCCTGTTTTACAGTATTAAATTTTTCCGAATTAAGCTCTTCAATAATAGTATTTGTTTTATTCTTTGTCATTATTGTAACAAAATTAATAGCAGCGGTAGACAAAAGAATAGCGATTATCAAAAGCACTATAATTATAATATGGTGTTTAAATGCGCCAATACCGTATTTAGAATTTTCCGATTTATAGACGGCAAATAAATTAAAATCATTTTTCATTTTTCACCCTCACAGTCTTATCAACGCGCCTGCTGCATAGCAGAGGCAATTAAGAGGGCATCCTTGCGGAGCACTTATTCTGTCAATTGAGTTAACAACCTCAACAGGAATTTTCAAATAATTGCTCAATGCCTCATCAATACCATACACGCCCGAAATGCCGCCACATAGGTAAATTTTCTCAATTGAATTATCCGCAGAACTTGAAACAACATACTGAATATAATGCTGAATATCATCCACCAGTCTGAAGATAAAATAGCGGCATGCATCACCAACTGCAGGGTTTTCATATTTTTTATCGGGCGATAAATCTATTTTTGACATTAATTCTATATTAGCTTCTTTTCCGATAAGAGTGGCCATTTCGTTTGCGAAATCCTGAACGGGTGAAGATTCTGTACGGCAAAGCACGTATTCACCATTGTTATATACATGCAAATTCATTTTTGAAAAACCAATATCTGTTATTATAACGTTTCCTTTTGAAATACTATCCCCGTTTATTTTTGTAGAATTACTTAATAGTTTATACATTGATACCGCGTCAATATCCATAGCAACAGGTTTCAAATGTAAATCTTTGAGTAAATAGTAATAGTCCTTAACAATATGCATAGGCACTGCATAGGCAATGATATTAAGCATATTTTCCGGTGTGGTACCGTTAATAATAAAATCAATTATATAATCATTTTCAGGACCTAAAAATTCAGTCATTTCATTCTTAACAAGGACCCCGAGTACCTGATTTTTTACATTTGGAAAGGTTAAATTTCTTGTGATTATTTCTGTGCTGTTAATTGTAATATTAGCCGAAGATGCTTTTACATGTTTACTTTTAAGCAAGCGTGATATTGCATTTGCCAAAGCCACACGATCCTTAATTACACCGTTTGCAACAAATTCTCCCGTATATTCAACTTCTCCCCATGATGATATTACAATTTGCTCTCCCTTTAAATAGCCATCCACTATGCTGACCTTTCTATTTCCTACATCTATTGCAAGCATAAACATTTACCTTCTATCATGATATATTTACTGAACTGCCGTCATCATCCCATACATTGGCATCATAATCGAAACAACTATAAACCCAATAATTCCCGCCATAATAACGATCATTAATGGCTCAAGCAAACCAACCAACTTTGAAATTGCAGCATCCGATTCTTCATCGTAAAAGTTTGACGTTTTTGCAAGCACTTCATCTATTGAACCGGCTTCTTCTCCGATTGTAATCATCGAAAGCATCATCATCGGGAAGGCTTTTGACTTTTTCATTGCAAGTGAAAGTGATGTGCCCTTTTTTATGTCCTCACATATCTTCATTATTATTTGCCCGTAATATTTATTGCCAACGACATTGGCAGTGATTTCAAGGGATTTAACAAGCGCTACGCCGCTCTTCATGAGAGCCGAAAGCGTTCTTGAATATCGTGAGCTCACAATAATAACATTTAATTTTCCCACAATAGGCAACGTGTTTTTAGTCTTGTCCCACCAAAGCCTGCCATTTGTTGATTTTAAAATTCTTGTCCATGCAGTTACAATAATGCAAATAACAGATATGTAAATATACCAAAACCCTGTTAAAGAATCGCTAATTCCAATGAGTACCTTTGTTGGAACCGGTAATTCCGCTCCTGATTCTTCAAACATCGTTATAAATACCGGAAGGACAACAACCATCATAATAATTACAACCAAAACTGTAAGAACCGATAAAATGATTGGATACATCATTGCGCCTTTAACCTTATTGTTCACTTTTACAGTTTTATCGAAATGATCCGCAACGCGCCCAATAACACCATCAAGGTCTCCACCCGTTTCACCGGATTCAACCATATAGATAAATATATCCGGAAAAGCACCGTTTTGTGCTCTTAAAGATTCAGATAATGATTTGCCTTTTTGAACCGAATCATAAACCTTTCTAATGATTATTTTCACATCAGTTCTTTCTGCTTGGTTAGAAAGGATATCCAAACACTTTACAACATTAACACCGGAGGTAAGCATTGTAGAAAATTGCCTACAAAAAATGCTTAATTCTTTTGCAGTAAGTTTAGGTATTCTAAATGTAATCGATTGCGAAATAAATGATGCAGGTTTTATAGTCAAGCAATACAGTCCCCGTTGAATAACAAGATTACGGCATGCATCTTCGCTGTCCGCCTGAAGCGTACCGGAAACATTTTGACCTGTTGCATCAATAGCTGAATAAATATACTCCGGCAAATTTTCCACCCCAATTCATAACATAAAAACAGTATAATATAAACTTATATTATACTGTTTTTATAAATAATTCAACATTTATTTGCGAATATATGTATATATTCATGAAATTTGCTAACAATAACCAATTGATTTGTAAAAAACTTTACTTTATCAGATATTTAATCCTAAAATATTCCACACGTTTTAACTCGCTTGTCGGAATATAAAAAAATATCCGCACTTAGCGGATATTTTTTATCACTGTTCTTTTAGACAATTCCATATACGCCTGCCTGGCTATCGAAAAATATCGGAAACTCAGGCGGGCACAAAGTCAGCAGCATAAATAAGGCTATTATGCCAACAAAAATTATTATTACATCATTGACACTGATTCCTTTTGAGTGTTTGTAAACATGCAGTCCCATTAGTTGCCCAAACAGCACTGCCAAAAAAAGAATCAGTATATTTATCAATACAGATTCTATGCCAAAAGCACCAGTGTAAAAATAAAACAGAAGCGGAATTGTTATTATTGCAGTTACTAAAGAGACTAGTGTCGCTGAAAACCATTTGTTTTTATCTATTTTTTGTTTGTCTCGGTTTTTCAAATAATAAATTATCCACCAGCCCATAATTGGCCAAACCACCATTTTTATATGTTCCCATACGCTTTCGTTTACGGGTGAAATTAGCCCCACAACGGGGAACTTTCCACATATATTATATAAAAAGTGAAAAATTGCGCCGATAACGAATAAACAGGGTATTCCAAGAATTATCCATTTTTCAGGTGTTAGTGATTTTTTAAATTTCATAAAGCGCCTCACATTAATCATTTGATACTATTTCCAATTAAAAAACGCCAAAACACAGCAAAGATTTAGCGATTTTTAGTTGGGATTAGTATGCTATATTAATATGCAAATTAACTCGTATATAGTATAAAAAAAGACGTTATACTAATTCCAATTAAAAAGTGACCAAGATTTGCGAGGATTTTGTTTGTGAGACAAGGCGGAGGACGAAGGCGGGCTATCGCCCGCCGAGAACGATAACGCAGTCTCGCAAACAAAAGACCGCGAAGATTGGTTGGTTTTTATTTGGAATTAGTATTATATTATACACATAACGTCTTTGAAATTATATTTAGTTTAGATGTGCTGTGCTACCAAATCACCAATTTGTGAGGTGCTTACCTTGCTGTAACCTTCTTCATAAATATCGGGGGTTCTTGCAATTTTAAGAACTTCATTAACCGCATTTTCAATATCATCTGCCGCTTTTTCGTTTCCAAGTGAATAGCGGAGCATCATTGAAACAGAAAGAATCGTTGCCAACGGGTTTGCGATCTGCTGCCCCGCAATATCGGGTGCCGAACCGTGAATCGGCTCATAGAGCCCCATTGCACCTTCCCCCAAACTTGCAGATGCCAACATTCCGATTGAGCCGCTGATCATAGAGGCTTCATCAGATAAAATATCGCCGAAAATGTTTGAAGTAACAATAACATCAAACTGGGAAGGATTGCGCACAAGCTGCATTGCGGCATTATCAACATAAAAATGATTGAGCTCTATTCCGTCATATTCGGCAGCAATTTTCGTCACAGTTTCACGCCATAATCTGGATGATTCCAAAACATTTGCCTTGTCAACGGAAGTTACCTTGCCGCCGCGTTTTTTCGCAACATTGAAAGCAACCCGCGCTATTCGCTCAATTTCCGGTACTGAATACTTTTCGGTATCGTAAGCCGATTCTATGCCATTTTCATCTGTTCTTCCGCGCTCTCCGAAATATATTCCGCCTATAAGTTCACGAACCACCATAATGTCAAGGTCTTTGCCGATTATCTCATCTTTAAGTGGTGATGCACTGCGAAGCGGCTCAAAAATTACGGCTGGTCTTAGGTTTGCGTACAGCCCGAGTGCCGAACGAATCCCCAAAAGCCCCGCTTCAGGACGCATACCGCCCTTTAAATTGTCCCATTTGTATCCACCGACAGCACCGAGCAAAACAGCATCGGATGCCTTGCACTTTGCAATTGTTTCCTCCGGCAGCGGCACACCTGTTGCGTCAATTGCCGCACCACCAATTAATGCCTCGCTGTATTCAACTAGGAATTCATGTTTATCAGCTATCTTATTAAGAACCTTAATAGCCTCATCAACTATTTCAGGTCCAATTCCATCACCTTTTAAGAGAGTGATTTTATACTTCTGCATAGTATTATCCTCCATTATATATTTTATAGACTTGCTCTGTTAATTGCACTCAAAACTCCCTTGATTGATGCAAGGTTTATATTATTTGCAATTCCCACTCCAAATGCCGGTTTCCCGTCCGGCGCTGTAAGCTGAATATATGCCACAGCCTTGGAGTCAGAGCCTGATGAAATTGCATGTTCATTGTAAGTTACAAACTTGAAGTCGTTTATATTTAATTTTTTAATAGCGTTAAAGAATGCATCAATCGGTCCGTTACCAACACCGTCAAGTGATTTTTGATTACCTTCGCTCTCAATAACTCCTTTAAAATGAACATCGGAATTATCATTGCTTGACTGCTCATCAAATCTGACTTTAATTAACTTATATTTCTCAGGGATATTAATGTATCCATTTTTAAACACATCCAACAGCTCGTCAGTAGAAAGCTCTCTTCCCAACTCGTCGCATTGTTTCTTTACCATTGAACCAAATTCGGGTTGCATTGCCTTTGGCAGACTGTATCCAAACTTATACTGCATAATAAACGCTGCTCCGCCTTTACCTGATTGCGAGTTGATTCGGATAATCGGTTCATACTGACGTCCCACATCGGCAGGGTCTATCGGCAAATATGGAATCTCCCACACTTCAGAATTGTTTTTCTGCATATATTGCATGCCTTTGTTAATAGCGTCCTGATGCGAGCCTGAAAATGCAGTAAATACTAATTCACCGGTATATGGATGACGCTCGTGGACATGCATTTTTGTGCAACTTTCAAACATTTCGCGAAGCTGCGGCAAGTCGCTGAAGTCAAGCTTTGGATCGACGCCCTGTGTATACATATTAAGTCCTGTAGTAACAATATCAAGGTTTCCGGTGCGCTCTCCGTTTCCGAACAAAGTTCCTTCAACACGGTCGGCTCCGGCAAGCATTGCAAGCTCTGCGCAAGCAACTCCCGAACCCCTGTCATTGTGGGGATGAACGCTGATTATTGCTCGCTCACGGCCTTTTATGTGTTTTATAAAATATTCTATCTGATCAGCATACGTATTCGGTGTGCACATTTCCACAGTGTTTGGCAAATTGAGAATTACAGGGTTTTCAGCAGTAGCATGAAGCTCATCAAGGACTTTTTCACATATATCAACTGAAAAATCCACTTCTGTGCCCGAAAAGCTTTCCGGTGAATATTCAAAACGGATATTTTGACCTTCTTCACATTGCTGTTCAGTCAGTTCCCTAATCAGCTTGGCACCTTCAACAGCAATATCGGTAATTCCTTGCTTATCCATATTGAAAACCACCTTACGCTGTAAGACGGATGTGGAATTATAAAAATGCACAATGACATTTTTTGCACCTTTAATAGCCTCGAATGTCTTTTTTATCAAATGTTCTCTCGCTTGCACCAAAACTTGAATCCACACCCCGTCCGGAATGTGCCCGCCAACGATTAGCTCACGGCAAATTTCATATTCTGTCTCAGACGCAGATGGAAATCCAATCTCTATCTCTTTAAATCCCATATCGCAAAGAGCTTTAAAATACTGGAGCTTTTCATCCATGTTCATCGGATCGACCAAAGCCTGGTTACCATCGCGTAAATCAACACTGCACCAAATCGGCGCCTTGTCTATAACCTTTGAAGGCCACTCGCGATTCCTCAAATCAATTTGCTTAAACGGTACATACTTGTTAAAACCATTATTCATAACTAAATTCCTCTCCCTCATGTCCAAAATCACAAGAACTTTGGTGCAGAATGTTTTTGCTGCTTCCTCAATACTCAAAGAAAAACAAAAATCGCCCCTTGTAAAAAAACAAGGGGCGAGGATTTATTCCACGCGGTACCACCCTAATTCGGTCTATAAAAGACCCTTAACGCCTCTATCAAGGCTCAGCCTGTAACGCAGCCATGCGTTTCGTCCTAAATCAGATTCAAACGAACAACTCGGGGATGAGCTATACACATATATCTCAGCATCGGCTTACACCAACCGCCGACTCTCTAAATGCTTGCAAATATATGTCTTTTTCCCGTCTGTGTCTTTGGGTTTTAAGGAATTATTAAATTTATATTTATGTTTATTATATTCATATTATAAACAAATGTCAACTGTTTTTATTTTATATAAACTTCTGTCATCTTCTCAACATCGACAAATTCCACTTTTCTTTTCATAGTACCTCTATTTAGTCATTGAAAAAATACTGTATTAATAGTATACTATTATTATTAATTTTTTCTGTAAACGGAGGTATAATATGTCGAAGTCAACACTAACCGGAAAGCAAGCGCAAATCTATAAATTTTTGGTTAAAACAATGTCCGGTCCGGTACCTCCTACTGTCAGAGAAATCTGTTGTGCTACAGGTATTAAATCCACCTCAACTGTGCATGCTGTTCTAAAGTCCCTTGAGGATGAAGGATATATTTCACGTGATCCCAAATGCTCCAGAGCCATCAGAATTGAGGGAGCTTGTGAATCATCACAAATCCCGTTGCTTGGAAAAGTTACTGCCGGCCAACCAATTCTTGCGGTTGAAGAAATTGAGGATTATATTCCTTATCCAATTTCAGCAGCAGGCGCCGAAAGCCTTTTTGCGCTTCGTGTTGTGGGACTCAGTATGAGGGACGCCGGTATTCTGGACGGTGATATTATCGTTGCCGATAAGGATGCAGCTTGGCACAGCGGCGATATTGTTGTTGCCCTTATTGAAGATGAAGCTACCGTAAAGCGCATTATTTTAAAAGATAATTCGGTTATACTTATGCCGGAAAATTCTGATTATGATCCGATATATCCTGAAAATCCTTATGTTTTAGGCAAGGTTGTCGGCAGCTTTCGTAAATACTAATACTAATTCCAATCTGAAAACGCCATTAAACAAGAATTAGTATAAACGGAGAAAAAATAATGGAATCTCTTACTTCACAAACAAAAATCCGATATCATTTATTGGACGAGCTGCGTGGTTTTGCTGTTGTTTGTATGGTGTTTTATCATGGATTTTACACCCTCTTTTCAGCCTTTTCTTCAGAGGTTGGCGGGCTTCTGCTCGACTTTTTTTTGCCGGCAGAGCCTTTTTTTGCCGCTTTTTTTATCATACTATCCGGTGTCTCATCATCACTGACACATTCGAACCTCCGTCGCGGCTTAAAACTTTTGTGTATTTCCATAGCTCTGACCGCAGTAACAATTTTACTGACCTTGTTCGGTATTTATGAAGAAATATTTTTTGGAATTCTCACTTTATTATCACTATCAATGCTGCTTGTTGCGGCAGTTGAGAAATATATTGATAAAATAAATCTTTTTTTTGGCGCAACGATTTGTTTCGCGTTATTTCTGATTCTTTATAACGTTCCTAACGGTTATTTGGGGTTTGGCAGCTTTTCTCTGGCACTTCCAACAAGTATGTATGCTTCCAAATGGCTTTTTTGGTTGGGATTTCCGTCACCGCAGTTTTACTCATCAGATTACTTTCCCATTATTCCATGGGTTTTTATGTTTTTTTGCGGTGTATTTTTAGGTCGATATTCGCAAACTGGAAAGTTTCCGTCAGTTTTCAAAAAAAAGTGTTTTCCTCCTCTCGACTTTGTCGGAAAGCATGCATTAATAATATATATACTTCATCAGCCAATTATTTTTGGCGTGATTATGCTTATTCATACTATTTCCAATTAAAAAGTGACCAAGATTTGCGAGGATTTTGTTTGTGAGACAAGGCGGAGGACGAAGGCGGGCTATCGCCCGCCGAGAACGACAACGCAGTCTCGCAAACAAAAGACCGCGAA
>JAQVYP010000067.1 GCA_029004655.1 Oscillospiraceae bacterium
CTCGTCGCGTTGAAAGTGAGCATTTACTTGAAAAAGTTGGTGCAGAACTCAGAAAAATGATGAGCTGGCTCAAGAAATAATTATTAATTATTAAAGCCGTCAGTGCATTCTATATGCCTGGCGGCTCATTTTTCGCTTGATTCATTATTAATACTAATTCCAAATAAAAATCAAGACCATTCCGTAGATAAATTATACTAATCTCAATTAAAAATGGAGATTAGATTTGCGAGGATAGTTTTTGTCCCGCAAGGCGGAGGAGGACAGCGGGCTGGCGCCCGCCGACGACGACAACGCGGCGGGACGAAAACTAGACCGTAAAGATATCTACGTTTTTATTTGAGATTAGTATTAATAGTCTTATTAATTATTACTTCACAAAAATAAGCAGAGGTAAATATATAAATGATTGGTACTGGAACTATAGTAAATATTTTGGCGGTCATAATTGGCAGCGCCATTGGTTTGATATTTAAAGGCGGTATAAAACAGCGCTTCCAAGACACGCTTATGCAGGCGTTGGGGCTTTGTGTCATGTTTATCGGCGTTGGCGGTGCACTAAAGGGCATTTTCGTTATCAACGGCTCCGGATTAGAGACTACCGGAACAATGATAATGATTTTATCATTGGTTATAGGCGGAATTATCGGAGAACTGATAAACATTGAAAAGTGGTTGGACGTTTTTGGCAAATGGATCAAAATTAAAGTCCGTGTAAAAAACGACAACCGCTTTGTTGATGGCTTTGTAACCGCCTCATTAATTATATGTGTTGGCGCTATGGCGGTTGTCGGCTCTTTGCAGGACGGGCTGACCGGAGATGCTTCAATGCTTTACACAAAATCAGCTTTGGACTTTGTGTTCATAATAATAACCGCGTCCACCCTAGGAATTGGTGTTATGTTTTCTGCAATTCCGTTAGCAATTTATCAAGGCGCAATAACGGTGTTAGCAAGATTTATTCAGCCATTCCTTACAACCCAAGTCATTTCCAATTTATCCTTTGTGGGTTCAATTTTGATTTTTGGAATTGGTGTTAATTTATCTTTCGGCAAGAAGTTCAAGGTTGGAAACTTGCTCCCATCTCTAATTATCACGCTGATTGCGAGCACTATTTTAGACTGATACTAATTCCAATTAAAAAGTGACCAAGATTTGCGAGGATTTTATTTGTGAGACAAGGCGGAGGACGAAGGCGGGCTATCGCCCGCCGAGAACGACAACGCAGTCTCGCAAACAAAAGACCGCGAAGATTGGTTGATTTTATTTGGAATTAGTATGATAACAACACATTATAGGCATGACAAAAGGCCGATATCTGTAAAATGATATCGGCTTTTTGTGATAGTAAAATTTTAATCTTGCTCTGTCGCAACAGGCATTGTTTTCATTCCGGCGTTATAACTTTGGTTATCGCGTTTAATATTTCATAAGGTCTCAATTAATTACTAATTGTCTATTAGAGTGAATCTTTTATACGTCTTTCCGTCTCGCTCTATCGTTTCATTCCACATGGACGCGGGTCTGACCCATATTCCATGCTCACCGTACAGCGCTTTATAAACGACTATTTCTTCTAAAGTTTCTGAATGCTTGGCGATGTAAAGCACCTCATATTCATTACCTTTGAAATGCCGATATTTACCGGGTTTTATTGATTCCATACAACCACTCACATTCAAACAAATACTTAAAGATTCTATAAAAAATCAGTGTAAAGCTTTTTCGTGTTGTCTCTTATAAACAAATAAAAATACAAGTACTGAAGCAATTAGTAATCCAATTCCGCTGATAATAAACATTACCAAGACTTCTTCAACATATCCAACAGCAAAATCATAAATTGATTTTGTAGTTATGGCAATATACTTTATTTTATTAGACAGCAAAAATGCCATCGGTGCAATTACCAACATCAGTCCGGAGCCTGATAATGCATGAACAATAGCTCTTGTTGCACGATGCTTCCATTCAGTGGTTAAATAAAGTGAAATAATCATTGCAAAAACTATAATCATCGAAATAACCAGTCCTATACCAAATGCCTTTTTAAGTTGAATTGAAAAATTGCCAAGATAATCAATATAGGGGAATTTTGCATAGGTTTCGTATGTACTGGCGGCACATTTCGAAACATATTGAAGATTAGTCGAAATATCTCCTTCGACAGTATATCCGAGGCTTATAGCATAGTTACTCAGTTTATCGAAGAATCTATTTTCTATTTCGTCTTTGTCAATACTGAACCCTGCCGCGCCTTTGTAGTTATATGCAGAATAAACGGTATTAACAATGTCTTGTTGCATTTCTTCTTGAGTCATTACAGATGACATAATTTTTGAATCAACACCAGCAGGATCAGCAAGATATTCAACCTCTTGGCTGTATTCATTATACATCTGAACATAAAAATTGTGGTTTTCAAAAACATTAATAATAAACTGCGCATTTAAGAAGGTTGAGTTTATTATTAGCAAAGCAACAATCATAAAAGAAAAAAGAGAAACAAGAAAAGAGGTTAATACTCTTAAAAAAACATGATTTGAATTGTTGCGAATTATGTGCATACTCGTCACCCTTCTATTTATCTGTAGTGTATTTAACCTTAGGGCCAGATGTCAACTCAGCATATACAAAATAACGCTGAGCTGTAAATCCTAATGTGCCAAAAGGATAACACGTGTACAGTATAAGGTTATCATATGCTGCAGCAAGATCATAAGCAGTTTTGTCCTGATAATCAACCACTTTTAGATTTGTAACAGTATATTCGTATGCACCATAGGTAGTATTGATATTAATAACATCGCCGACTTTGACATTTTTTAATCCTTTAAAATAGGTGTTGACATGACCGCCTAATAATGTGGTGCTTCCAAAACCCGGCAACATACTTCCGGTATACTGCCCGACACCTTTTCTTAGGATTGCATTATCATCGCCATAATAAACAGATGTATTTACCCCTGCGCCGTCGATAGTTAAGGTTGCATAAACATCGCCATTCCTTGGAATTTTAATTTCTGCGGAAGATATTATATTGGCTTGATCAGCTATATTGCTGATTTCCAATATATCATTGGTGTTTTGGGTTTGACTAAAATCCGGAATAGTATCACCTGTAATCATATCAAACACCGAAGATACAGGCGTTATTATTGGCTCAGCTATAAAATAAATAATAACATAAGCTAAAATGACAAAAATTAATGGCAATCCGAAGAATGCCATTAATTTATTATTCAATATACTATTCGTTGTCCACTGCGGCTTCATGTATCTGTCTATTTGCCAAGCGCAATTTTACGCGAAGCAAAAATAACATAAGATACAGCGCCAAGAAGAAGAACTGAAGCGATTCCAGCCATAACAGCATTGCCGCTAACGCCGGTTTTCTTAATAGCATTAAGATCAAAAACAAACGTTCCTGCTTCTGAATCAGCTATTGTGACGGTTTTTGCAGTAGCATTGACAGTAAGGGTAGCGCCTGCAACATCGGCTGCGTCTTGGGCAATTCCAATAACATTATTTTTTGTTGCCGAAGTCATATTATCATATACTTTTGTGAAAGATGTGCCCGGAACTGTTTTAGTAACAGTTTTAGCTTCATTAATCTTAGCAAGGATTGTAGTTGCCTCAGTAGCATCTATTTCTTTTGCTAATAAATACTGCTTAACTTGATTAATGTAGGAATCTGGAATTGTTACAGAGCCATCGCTAGTTGTTATTGAACCAGAAAGAGCATCTAAAACCTTTTGCTCATCTGTATTGATTTGAGTTGCTGCACTTGCAGAAAGCACCGACAAAACAACTAACATAACGATTGTAATCGTTGCGATTATTTTTTTCATGAATAAACCTCCTAAAATATTTGCGCACGTTGGAGTTTCTAGATTTATTTTACCATAATTTAATAAAATGTCAACAAAAAATTTAAATAAATAATAAACAAATATTTAGACGTATTTTGCCGTATTTTCTAATTTCATAAAAAAATTACATATATCATTATGAATAACAAGATTGCGGATATGCTAAATAATAATCCTGTCCTAATTATACCCTTTTTCTTGTTTTGTTTTAAGTATCCACCATCATTGCCTTTGGCTGAATTCTCTAAACTGTCAATATACATATTTGCCTCAATATCAAGCTTATGCCGGCTAATATCCGCATATTGAGGATTTACAAATAATAACGCTTTATCAAAATATCTATTGCCCGTATTGTTGACTTCAATTATCTGCTTATTTACACCTCTTAGCATAAGTTCATCCCCGTTTCAATCCGTTGATTTTATTTTGTACTGAGAGATGATAAAATATACATTATATACCAATTTATTTACTTATTATTAGATATTATACTTTTAGTAAAACCCAAGGTTTACATAACATATGTGGATAACTGTGTGAATAACTCTTACAACTCACTGTTTATGGGGCATGTCCAACGATATTTTCATAATATCGAGCATTATGTAACCTTACTTTTAGTATTTACATGTATTTCAAATTTCGATTTCTCTGGAAGTCAAAAATTTTATAGCCCTTTCGATAGAATCTCGTGAGTTTCCAAAATCGCTGCCTTCATCCCTGCTTCTGTAGTCAAACATCGAGCAAAACTTCTTAATATCCGAATTAATAAGTTTAATATTGGATAGTGTAATTTTATACAGGTTTTTTTCAAATTCACCACTATATTTTTTCATGGTCTTTTTGTTGCAGCCGTCCATAAGTATTTTATAATGTGGAAGGCAAAACTCAGGTTGTGAATCGAAAAGCTTGCGAAAATCGGCTTCCGTTTCGTACATTCTATGTGTAGTGGAAATCAGTCTTTCAAATCCCCACTCAATCTTTTCGCACACAAAACAGCTGTCTTGAGCATTCGCTGCCATATGATATAGCTTTGACGTTGAAGATACATCAAACTCATTTAAATGAGTGTCTAAGATTAATGCCAACTGTAAGCGTCCGCGTTGCTTAGCCATTTGTGAAAAATGTTTTTCGCAAAACCCTTTTTTGTTTGTTTCCAGCCTCACATCAGGCTCCATCATTGCAGCGCCCATAATATAATCTATCATACGTTTTTCCAATGTATTGCGCATTCTGCAAATAGGACATCCGTCCATCGGTTCAAAAACTTCACTTATCGGTATGGTGCAAATATCTTCACGCATAATTTTGCTCCCTTTATGTTTCCAAATTTAGCACAATTTCCACGTCTATAAAGACCAATGTATTGTGGTTATTATATCACAGATATGATATAATAACCACTACTGTGGTTGTTATATTAAATCAAAGCCCCTTTGCTCGTCACGCTTGTGACAACCGCAAAAGATGTGCATATTATATCATTCATTCTTCGAATTCATGATATAATAATCACACGAATGTGATTATTATAATATTTTAATGCACCTTTTGCTCGCCACTGTGAGTGGCAACCGCAAAAGACGTGCTATTATATCATTCATTCTTCGAATTCATGATATAATGTTAACAACATAAATTAGGATGGAAAAAAATGAAAAACATATATAATCCACTGGCAACAGCGAGAAACAACGATGTTATAATAAAAGACATTACATGTTTCAACCTTAAAGATACTTTAGACTGCGGTCAGGCTTTTCGCTGGAAACCGCTAGATGATCGCACATGGATTGGCACAGCTTTTCAAAGAAATCTTGTTATCGGATATGAAGATAACAGCGTCGTTCTTTATAACACCACACTCGAGGACTATAAAAACATTTGGGAAGACTATTTTGATATAAAAAGAGATTACAGCCAAATAATCGAGGCAATAAGCGTAAACAAAATTTTAAAAGACGCCACAGAAGTTGCAGGCGGACTAAGGATTTTGCGTCAAGATCCATGGGAAGCACTTTGCTCTTTCATAATTTCTCAAAACAATAATATTTTGCGCATTAAAGGCATTGTTGAAAGACTTTGTGAAAATTTCGGTGCACCGGTTGGTGACAGCTATTCTTTCCCCGATGCCGCAACAATTGCTGCATTGTCTGTGCAAGACCTAGCTCCCCTTCGCAGCGGATTTCGAGCTAGGTATATTATTGATGCCGCAACAAAAGTTTCCGGCGGTGAGATTGATTTCAATTTGTGCCGCACTGCACCGATTGATGATGCACGCAATGAATTAATGAAAATTTGCGGTGTTGGCATCAAAGTTGCGGATTGTGCTCTGCTTTTTGGATTTGACAGAATTGAGGCTTTTCCAAAAGATGTGTGGATCAAACGCGCCATGGCTCAGTTATTTGACGGAGAGCTGCCGCAAGAAGCCGTCCCATATGCCGGAATTGTTCAGCAATATATTTTTCATTATGCCAGAACAACAAAACTCCAGATAGATTAATACTAATCTCAAATAAAAACGTAGACATCTTTACGGTCTGGTTTTCGTCCCGCCGCGTTGTCGTCGTCGGCGGGCGCCAGCCCGCTGTCCTCCTCCGCCTTGCGGGACGAAAACTACCCTCGCAAATCTAATCTCCGTTTTTAATTGAGATTAGTATAATAAATCCTCCGCAAAGAATCAAATCTTTGCGGAGGATTTTTTCTATCGTTTTATATGTCGTTTCTAACAAGGTCTTCATAAGATTCGCGATTGATTATCATTCGGGCAATGCCGTCTTTAATCATCACTGCGGCAGGGCGAGGAATTCTGTTGTAATTGCTTGCCATTGAATAATTATAAGCACCTGTCGCCAAAACAGCCAGTGTATCACCAACTTGCGGTGTCTGTATCGGGGCGTTTTCTTGAATTAAATCTCCGCTCTCGCAGCATTTTCCCGCAACGGTTGCGATAAAATCTTTGGGCTGCGATGCCTTGTTTGCTACAACTAATTCGTAAGATGATTTGTACAGCGCATAACGAGGATTGTCACCCATGCCGCCGTCTATTGAAACATAGTTGCGAACATTTGGAATGTTCTTGATTGCGCCAATTGTATAAAGTGTAATTCCGGCAGGTGCAATTATTGAACGACCCGGCTCGATGAATATTTTTGGCACAGGAAATTCGATTTCCTCACACTTTGCTTTAAGTGATTTTGAAACCTCGCGCATAAACTCGTCGTATTTTCTAGGTTTGTCGCTCTCGAGGTATTTGATTCCAAATCCGCCACCAAGATTAAGCTCAGAAAGTGTAACACCTGTTTCTGTTTTGATGTCCTGCAAAAATTTAATCATAGTAACTGCTGCAAGGCAGAATGGGTCTGTTTCAAAAATTTGTGAGCCGATATGGCAATGCATACCTGTTAAATTAATGTTGCTTAGAGTGGTGGCAAGTGTTGCAGCGGCAAGTGCCTCACCTGTTTCTAGGGCGAATCCGAATTTAGAATCTATTTGACCTGTTTTAATAAAATCGTGTGTGTGTGCATCAATTCCCGGTTTAATGCGAAGCATAATATTAACCTTTTGGCCGTTTGCTTTGGCAACATTGTTAAGAGTGTTAAGCTCTGTAATATTGTCCACAACGATGTGACCGACATTATTTTTAACCGCAAATTGAATTTCGTCCAAGGTTTTGTTGTTGCCGTGGAAAAATATTTTATCTGCCGGAAATCCCACGGACAAAGCGGTATAAAGCTCACCGCCCGAAACAACATCAATCCCCAGACCCTCGCTGCCCACAATTCGATACATTTCCTTGCAAGCAAACGCCTTGCTGGCATAAAGCACCATTCCATTGCCGTCATAATATTGATCAATGGATTTTTTGAAACTTCTGCAAGCCTCACGAATTGTTTCCTCATCAAATACATAAAGCGGTGTGCCGAATTCTTTTGCCGTTTGCACAGTGTCAACCCCACCGATTGTTAGATTACCTTTTTCATTAATATCAAGACAATTGCTTACCAATCTACTCACCCTTTGCACTTTCTGAAATTTGTTCTATTAATCCCCTAAGCTGTTCTGTTCCCTCACCCGTTGTTGAGGAGAAAGGTATAACCGGAATATTGCTTGGTAAAAAGGCAAGCTCAGTTTTAAGCTCCTCCAGCCTTTTTCCCCGTTCAGTTTTATTTAATTTGTCGCTTTTTGTCAGCACAACTGCAAAATTATATTGTGCATCTCGCAAGAGTCTTAGCATATCATAATCATATTCACTTGGAGAGTGGCGCATATCAACCAGTTGAAAAACCAATGCAATGTTACGCTCACTCTGAAAATATGTTTCCATTAAATCAGACCAACGCAAACGCTCGCTGCCGGATACCTTTGCATAGCCATAGCCGGGCAAATCGGCAAGGCGCAAATTTTCTAATTTAAAAAAGTTGATTGTAACAGTTTTACCCGGTTTTGTGCTGACCCGAGCCATCGCTTTGCGCCCGAGCAACTTATTAATCAGTGATGATTTGCCAACATTGGAACGTCCCGAAAAACAAATCTCGGGCAAATCCGATTTGGGAATTTGATTTACCGTTCCAATCGAGGTTTCAAATTCCACATTATTATAATTCATATTTTCCTCCAATTATTGGCTTACTACGGTTTTGGCTACTTCCAAATTTGGTACAATATATGTCTTTTCCATAGTTTGTGATACTGGAATTTCAGGCTTTTTCACTAGCGCTTCCGCAATTATTTCGCTGACATTTTGCGCCGGAATAAAGGTTACATGCTTTTTAACCTGCTCATCCACTTCCTCCAAATTAGGAACGTTATCTATTGGAATAAACACAGTTTTAACGCCCGATTTATAAGCTGCCATCGCCTTTTCTTTTAATCCGCCAATCGGCAGAATTCGTCCTCTTAGGGTAACCTCGCCGGTCATCGCCACATCATGCCTGATTGGAGTATTTGTCAGGCAAGACACAAGTGCCGTTACCATGGTCACTCCCGCAGACGGGCCATCCTTTGGAACAGCGCCTTCAGTTGCATTGATGTGAATATCAAGGTTCTTATAAAATTTGCTGTCAATCAGCAACTCGTCGGCTTTGCTTCTCACATAAGTAACCGCAGTTTTAGCAGACTCTTGCATCACATCGCCCAAAGAACCAGTCAGCACAAGCTTGCCGGTACCCTTTACAGCAGCAACTTCCAACTGCATCAGCGCTCCGCCAACAGCTGTCCATGCAAGACCGTTGACAAATCCTATCTCGTCAGTAGCCAAAATAGTATCGGGCTTAAACTTCTCCACTCCCAAAAAGTCTTTCAGGTTTGTTTCGGTAATAACAATTTT
>JAQVYP010000068.1 GCA_029004655.1 Oscillospiraceae bacterium
TTTATTTTAAATATTAGCTACATTGAAAAAATAGATAAATAGTTTTTCTTTGACTTTCAACTTTTTAATTTCAAGAATATGACATTATATTTAAAGCACAAAAAAGTACGCCTCGAAAGGCGCACTCCGAAAATACATTTTTAATTTAAAAACTATCTTTGTTTTGAAAAACAGTCGCTGCAATAAACAGGACGGTCTCCCTTTGGTTGGAAAGGAACTTGGGTCTGCTTGCCACATTCTGCGCAAGTTGCGTCGAACATTTCTCTTTGTCCGCCGTTTGAAGGGCGTCCGCCATTGCTGTTCTTTCTTGCTTTACGGCAATCTAAACAACGAGTTGGCTCATTTGTGAATCCTTTTTCTGCAAAGAATTCTTGCTCGCTTGCGGTGAATGTAAATTCTTGTCCGCAATCTCTACATGTGAGTGTTTTGTCTTGGTTGTACACTTAGTATACCTCTTTTTTTTAATATATGCTAAACTTAATAGATTAGCACTTAATTTGATTATACACATAAGAGCACATATTGTCAAGAAAAACTTATTTAAAAAATTTATTTTTTTGAGGTGTAGTATATGATTTAAATTTCTATAGAAAAAATTTCTTTTATAACGATTGATACTAAAATAAATCTCACTTGTTTAAGCAATTTTCCAGCCCTGGTTTTCATAATATGTGGTATTACTCAAAAAAAGGGATCGATAGTTCTAATGCGTCTACCATCATATCTGTCACCAAAACGTCTCTTAAATGTTCCCATGTAATACTCTCCCGCATAAAAATATTTTGATTAATATTCGCAGCGAAGCTAAGCATATTTCCTTTATATTGTGTTTTGCCAGAATGTCTTACTAAATAATTTCATAAATATTTTACTAAAAACAATATATATTTTATTATACGATTTATGTATTGCACATATCAACAAAAAGAGACATAAATTGACTGATTATCGTCTAATTTCTTTGTTAGTTGATTATTTTATGATAAATTTAAATCAGCTATCAATCAATAATATACTGAACTCTGCCAACCATTTCCTGTTCGGCCAGCATCACTTTTATTCCGTGAGGGTGAAATTTGCTGTTTGTGAGGATTCGTTTAACATGTCCCCTTGTCAATTTACCGGTTGGTTGATCTTTTTTTAGAACTATATCAACTTCTGCCCCGATTTTGATATCTTCTCTATTTTGCCCGTTCATTTATTTCTCGCTTTCTTTTACTATAAAATAATAACCAATTAACCTAATATATGTTCGGCGCACTTTATACCATCAACTGCAGATGAAAGAATGCCTCCGCCGTATCCTGCCCCTTCACCGCACGGATACAGTCCTTTGACGCCTACGGCGTTATAGCTGTCGTCTCGAGTTATTCTCACAGGGGAAGAGCTGCGTGTTTCAGCCCCCGTCAACAGTGCGTCAGGATACGAATAGCCCGGCATCCACTCCCCCATTTCTATTATTCCTTTTCTTAGGGAATCCACAATATAGTGTGGCATATAAGAATCCACAGTAGCAAATTCGGTTCCCGGGCGATAGGTAGGTAGCACATCTCCAAAGGATTTCGTTTTTTTATTATGGAGAAAATCCTCCAACCTTTGTATCGGTGCTTTATATCCACAGCCGCCCGCAGCAAATGCAGCAGACTCAATTTTACGTTGAAGTGCAACACCGGCAAGCGCGTCGGCACTGCCAAAATCTTTCTTTTCAATAGTTACAAAAAGCGCGCAATTAGCATTTCTGCCATCTCGCTTAAATTCACTCATTCCGTTTGTTACCACAGCATTTTCTTCAGACGTTGCCGCGACAACAGTTCCCCCCGGGCACATGCAAAACGTATATACATTTCTCCCGTTTGGCAGATGAACAACCATTCTATAATCTGCCGCGCCAAGCGCCGAATTTCCTGCAAATTTACCATACTCAATTGTATTTATCAAATCCTGTGGGTGCTCAATGCGCACACCAACTGCAAATGGCTTTTGTTCCATAAAGATGCCGCTATTCAGTAATTGCTCAAAGGTATCTCGAGCGCTATGTCCAATTGCCAGCACTACATTATATGTTGTAAGTTCGTTATATAGCCCATTTTCTAAAAAGCCAACACCTGTTACTTTGCCGTCTTTTCTTTGAATTCCTGTTAGCTTTGAATTGAACCGCACTTCACCGCCAAGTTCTATTATTTTCTTTCTCAATGTCTTAACGGTTTCATGCAAACGATCTGTTCCGATATGAGGCTTACTTAAATACATAATTTCCGGTGGCGCACCGGCAGCTACAAACTCACTCAAAATCTTTGCTTTACGAAGATCGATGGCACCGATTTTTAATTTACCGTCCGAGAAAGTGCCGGCACCTCCCTCTCCGAATTGCACATTACTATTAATATCAAGTTCTCCGGTTTTCCAAAATTTATTAACACTAAGGCGCCGACTATCCACATCTGCACCACGCTCTAGAACAATCGGTCTTGCCCCTGCCTGTGCCAAAATAAGTGCCGCAAACATTCCTGCAGGTCCAAATCCAACAACAACAGGACGTTCTTTGCATCTTTTGTTCTTGGGCACAATATAATTCAGTTCTATTTCTTGATTAATATTATTGTGCCTGTTTTGATAAATAACTTCGTTTTCGTCCCCTGTTATGCTAACCACAATTGTCATATCAAAATAAATATCAGACTTATTGCGAGAATTTACAGAACGTTTTATGATCTTAATTTTTTCAATACGACTACACTCAATCCGAAGCCTTTCTGCCACAATAACCTCGAGCATTTTCGAATCATATTCAAGAGGTATTTTCAAATCCGCTATTCTAATCATTTTTTCTCCTTGAAATTATTACAATATTATAAAAATTGCGCAAGAATTTTAAAATTTTAATTGTTTTGTGTTTCTGCAATTTTATCAACAAGGTCGTTCAAATAAACCCATCTTTCCATTTTATCATCCAGTGCTTTTTCCAGCGTTTTCTTTTTAGATAGAATTTCCTGAAGCTTAACATAATCACTTACTTCCTGTTTCATAAGTGCAGCTAATTCACTGATATTTTTTTCTAATTCAGCAATTTCAGGCTCAATCATTTCAAACTCTTGTTTCTCACGAAATGTCAATTTTAGTTTAGTATTGCTTTTACTCGATTTTTTTGTCTCCGATTTAACTGCATTACTTTTAGGTAGTTTCATTTCGATTGTATTTTGAGCTAAATAATCCGAATAACATCCAAGGCACTTTCTGATTGATCCGTCAGCTTGAAATTCGAAAATAGTGTCAACAACTTTATCCAGAAAATATCGATCATGTGACACAACAACAACCGCACCATTAAATTTCTCTAAATAATCTTCAAGAATAGTAAGAGTCTGAATGTCTAGATCATTTGTAGGTTCATCCAAAAGCAGGATGTTTGGAGCTTCCATAAGTATACTAAGCAAGTATAACCTTCTGCGCTCTCCACCGGAAAGTCTGCTGATGGTTGTATATTGCAAATCGGATGTAAACAAGAATTTTTCAAGCATTTGAGAGGCGGTTATTGTACCATCACCTGTTTCAATTGACCCTGAAATTCCTTTTATATAATCAATAACCCGCAAGGATAAATCCATTTCTTCGCAATTTTGCGAAAAGTATCCAATTTTAACCGTATCTCCAACAGAAACAGAGCCACTATCAGGTTGAATTTTTCCGCTTATCATATTCAATAGTGTGGTTTTCCCGCATCCGTTTTTTCCAACGATTCCAATTCTTGCGTCACGCAAAACACAATGTTCAAAATTGCTGATTAGTTGTCTATCACCGTATTTTTTTGAAATATTATTAATCTCCACAGTTTTTTTGCCAAGACGGGTTGAAGCAGAACTTAGTTCTAATTTTGCCGATTCTGCAACACCTACACTTTCGCTTAGCTCCTCAAATCTGGCAATTCTTTCTTTGCTTTTGGTACCCCTTGCCCTAGCGCCTCTCTGAATCCACTCTAATTCTTTTTTTAAAAGGCTCTGCCTTTTTCTTTCTGTCCCGATTAGGGATTCCTCACGCTCTGCTTTGAGTTTGAGATACCCTGAATAGTTTGCTGGATAACTATATAAATTTCCGTTTTCAATTTCAACAATTTTATTGGTTACACGATCCAAAAAATAGCGGTCATGAGTAACCATAAGCATTGCACCGTTATATTTGATGAGATAGTTTTCAAGCCAAACAACCATTTCATTATCTAGATGATTTGTAGGTTCATCTAAAATCAGCACATCACATGGATGAATCAGCGCACTTGCAATGGCAACACGTTTTTTTTGTCCGCCCGATAAATTGCAAATCAGCTTATCGAAATCCATAATACCAAGCTTAGTTAAAATAGCTTTTGCCTCATAATCTTTGCCGCTTTTTTGTTCAGGAGATGAACCCAATAGTACCTGTTCCAATATGGTTAGGTTTTCGTCCCACACAGGATTCTGCTGCAAATACTCAATCTTAACGCCTGGGTTTTTAGAAATTATTCCGGAATCCGGTTGCTCCACTTGTGCAATAATCTTTAGAAATGTAGATTTCCCCGTTCCGTTAACACCTACAACCCCTATTTTATCTCCAACGTTCAAATAAAGAGAAATGTCTTTTAACAATATTTTTTCACTATAGCTTTTTGATATTTTTTCTGCGGATAACAGCATTTGCGTTTACCTCTCATCTGATAACATGATATCATTCGATCTAATTACATAAACGGAAATTTTCCTTAATTAGATTTATACTTCATTTTTACTTATAATGTTTTTATTATAACACTAAATTCGATTATTTCCTATAAAAAGCAATATTAAACATCATAAACAGTTACAATTTAATAAGAAAATTTATAGTTATAATATAATTTTCATACTTATTTACAAATTGGTGTTAATATGCTATAATAATTTCCATATTATTGTATTATGATTTGAGGAATTGTAATGACTAATGTAAATAAAGTGAATTTATCTGAAACGATAAAAGAATTTATTAGATATCTGTTTGTTGGTGGTTCAGCTTTTTTGGTTGATACATTAGTTTTGTATATAACAAAAACATATATGTTCAATGACTTAGGTAAACTCGGAATATTAATAGCTACTGCTTCCGGTTTTTTGATTGGTTTAATTTATAATTACTTTTTATCAATAATCTTTGTTTTTAAAAAAGCAACTGATAATATAAAAGGAAAGCAAATAAAGACTTTTATTGTTTTCGCTACTATCGGAATTATCGGATTAGTGCTTACTGAACTCGGAATGTATTTTGGCATTACAATTTTTGATTCTAAGTATTATATTGTTGTAAAAGTTTTTGTGGCCGTAGTGGTTTTGCTTTGGAATTATATAGCCCGTAAAGTGCTGATATTTAAGTAACATGCGCAGTTTAGCATAAATTTCAGGAGGTCAAAAATAGTGACAAATAATACTGAAAAAAGTGCAATAATTATTGGTGCCGGACCTGCAGGACTAACCGCTGCATATCAGCTTTTAAAGGAAACAAATATTAAACCAATTATTTTAGAAGAATCCGAATTTGTTGGCGGAATATCAAGAACTGCCAAATATAGCGGAAATCGAATGGACATTGGCGGACATAGGTTTTTCACAAAAAACGAACAAGTAAACAAGCTATGGAAAGAGTTAATGCCTGTTCAGGGTGCCCCCTCTAAAGATGACAAATTGCTTGGAATAGAAAAGCCATTTGAGGAAAATGGCCCTGACCCAGAAAAGCTCGATAAGGTTATGTTGGTTAGAAATAGAGTGTCCAGAATATTCTATTTGAGAAAATTCTTTGACTATCCAATATCAATAAATCCGGAAACTTTTATAAACATGGGATTTGCACGTACAATTAAAGCCGGGTTTGGATACATTTGTTCATCAATTAAAAAGCGCGAAGAAAAATCCCTTGAAGATTTTTATATAAACCGCTTTGGCCGTCCTTTATATGAGATGTTTTTTGAAGATTATACAGAAAAGCTTTGGGGCGTGCATCCATCAAAAATTTCCTCAGACTGGGGAGCTCAGAGAGTTAAAGCATTGTCTCTGAGCAAGGCTGTTAAAGAGATGTTTGCCAAAGCATTTAACAAGAATCATAAAAGTAATGAGACTTCACTTATTGATCAGTTTTTTTATCCAAAAAAGGGGCCCGGTCAACTATGGGAAACCATGCTTGAGGAAATAGAAAAATTGGGTGGAGAAATACGCTTCAATTCGAAGGTTGTTGGCATAAACAGCAAGGGTAAAAACATTGAAGAAGTGATAATCGAGAATTCTCAACATACACGAGAAACAATTTCGGGCGACATATTTTTTTCCACTATGCCGGTAAAAGATTTGATTGAATCGATGGGCGAAACCGTTCCGACTGAAATCAGCGAAATTTCATCAATGCTTCCCTACCGTGATTTTATAACAGTGGGTTTGTTGCTTAATAAGCTAAAAATCAAAAACACTACCAAGATAAAAACTGTCGGAAACATAGTGCCTGATTGCTGGATTTATATTCAGGAAAGAGACGTGAAAATCGGCAGACTTCAAATATTCAACAATTGGTCACCCTACATGGTAAATGATAATGAAAACACAGTTTGGATAGGCCTTGAATATTTTTGTAGCGAAGGCGATAATTTGTGGAATATGGGCAGTGAGGACTTTATAAAATTTGCAATTGATGAGCTTGTGAAAATTGATATAATTGATCGCAAAGAGGTGATTGATGCAACTCATGTCAAGGTTAAAAAAGCTTATCCTGCATACTTTGGAACATATAGCAAATTTGATAAGGTTAAAGAATATCTAAATAGCTTTGAAAACCTTTATTGTATAGGCAGAAATGGACAGCACCGCTATAATAATATGGATCATTCAATGCTTAGCGCAATTGAAGCCGTTAATCTGATAAAAGCAGGAAACAAAGATAAATCTATTGTATGGAATGTTAACACTGAGGAAGAGTACCATGAAGGAAAATAAAGAATACGACGCCGAACCGTTTATTAATCTTTTACGATCTCATCCTTTTATTGCTTTTGGATTTATATGTCTGCTGATTAACGAAGTAATTGGTATGAGTTCAAGCAATCGCATTTCTGCACAAGGCTTTTGTTTTGTAATTGTATTAGCAGCCATAGGTGTTTGGTATATATATAGCTCAAAATCGTATTTAGCCACCAAAATAAACATTATAATTTCCTGTTCAGCGTTGCTTGTTTTTGGAATATTAATTGTCCTGTCTCTAAAAAGTAATCAAACTCTGTTTTTTGTGTTTTTATCCTGCGTTTTAGCTGTTTTAGCAATAGCTTGTTTTTTATATATAGAAGGAAAATTAACTACAAGGAATATTATATTACTTTTAGGAATATTTTCTCTTTTATTGCGTGTTATGTATATTATTTATACGCCTTATAATGTTAGGCAACACGATTCATATTCAATAGAAAGCTCCTCAGGTCATTTGACGTATATTCAGTATCTGTTTAATTACAATTTTCAGTTACCTAATTTCGATCCTCGTTCAATATGGCAATTTTATCAACCTCCGGTCCATTATTATTTAGCTGCACTTTGGTTGAAGTTCAATTGTGCTTTGGGAATGGAATATACTCAAGCTATCGAAAATATTCAAGTTTTGACCTTGTTTTACTCAGGATGTATTAATATCCTATGTTATAAAATTTTCAAAGAATTTGATTTTAAAAAACTCGCATTGATTATTCCTTTCGCTATTGTTTGTTTTAATCCTACTTTGATTATTTTGTCAGGAAGCATAAACAATGATGTATTGTGCTTCGTATTCATGCTGGGAGCGGTACTGGCAACAATCCGTTGGTACAAAAATCCTAATATAATCAGTATTATTAAGATTGCAATATTTGTTGGGTTATCAATGACAACCAAAGCATCCGGAGCGATGGTAGCCCCCGCGATTGCTATAGTTTTTTTAATTAAACTGTTTCAAGAAAAAGATAAGTTTAAAAAGCTGATAAAACAATTTGTTGTTTTTGGAGTAGTATGCGTACCTTTAGGTATGTGTTGGAGCGCTTATAACTTTATTAAATATGGAATGCCAATAAATTACGTTCCTAAATTAGGAACTGATATTAATCAATACATTGGTTCATACTCTATTTTTGAGAGATTTTTTGACACCAATCCCCAACAGTTAAGTAGTATTTATACATCTTTTGGCGGTGCCGGATATTATGAGCATAATATTTTTATTGCATTATTAAAGTGTTCTGTTTTTGGTGAATATACTTTAAGTGAAAATAGGTCATATATTGTTTTACCGTCAAACATACTGTTTTATGTCAACTTATTTTTAGTACTAATCTCATTAGCGTGCATGATTTTTGTCTTAGTTAAAAAATCAGATATTATTAACAAGGGATTAAAAGCATTTTTTTTCGTGTTATATTCAGTTATTTTTGTATCATATATTAAATTTTGCTTTGATTATCCGCATGTGTGTACGCAAGATTTTCGCTATATAGCAATACTATTCGTGATAGGTACTATAGCTATTGGAGCTACATTGAGCAACTTACAAAATCGAAAAAGCAGTTCCGGCAGACTTATAACATCTTGTATTATTTTTATTACAGTTTTGTTTTGCACAGCCACTACTTGTGTATATAGTTTATTGAGTATCGTAAGTTAAATTCAATACATTAGCATAGATAGCAATATTAATTTCGATCAACTACTTTTGAACATTATATATTTATGCGTAAAAACCTCTTAAGCACTATACAATTTAGTGCTTAAGAGGTTTTATTGTTTGTTTTGGTAAAATCCAGTAATGCAAAGCATTGATAAATTGTCACTTAATATAGCTAGCATCTCATATAATGTAAGCGGAGGTGACATATATAATTAAAAATATTACTAGCTTAATTGGTTCAGTATTGCAACGAAAACCATCTGCAATTGCTTATATTAAAGGTTCAGAATCCGCTCCGAAAATCAGCGGTACGGTATCCTTTTTTCAAACATTTTCAGGTGTTTTTATAACCGTTGATATTTGTGGGTTACCAGAAATTATGGAAATATGCAGTCAGCATATCTTTGCTATGCATATTCATAACGGCAGTGAATGTACCG
>JAQVYP010000069.1 GCA_029004655.1 Oscillospiraceae bacterium
GAAATCATTTGCAACTTCAATACAATTAATTGCCGCAATATCCGATGGCAATCTTGCGTTGAGTGCTGCAACAACACTTTTCGGTGGAATATTGCTGTTAGTATCAAAGTGACAGCAAAACATATTTGCATGCACACCGGAGTCTGTCCTACTACATCCGCAAATGCCGTTTGGCAAATCACCAACAACAGTGAGTAGAGTTTTTTGCAACACTTCTTGAACAGTAATAGCGTTCGACTGGACTTGCCATCCGCAATAATTCGTTCCATCATAGCAAATTGTCAACAGAAATCTTCTCATATATCTTATTTCAGTCCAATCAGAACAATATATTTAATACAAGCGAAAAAGAACACACAATCACAAACAATATTGTCGCTATTAAATCCATAATGGAATATCTCATTTTGTTTAGGCGCGTTCTACCCTCTCCGCCATTATAGCAACGGCATTCCATTGCTTCTGCTAAATCATATGCACGTCTAACAGATGAGATAAGCAGTGGTATAAGTATTGGCAGTAAAGCTTTTACTCGCTTAATTAAGCCGCCACTTTCCATATCTGCGCCTCTCGCCTTTTGTGCATTCATTATTTTTTGGGTTTCTTCTATTAATGTAGGTATAAATCTAAGTGCAATAGTCATAGTCATTGCCATTGTATGAACAGCTGATTCAAGACCTAATCGATTAAGCGGTTTTAGCAAACTTTCAATTGCATTTGTAATAGCAGTTGGTGTAGACGAATAGCTGAATATCGCACTGGATAAAATCAGCATACTGATTCTGACAGACATAAATACTGCTCGCCAAACACCGTCTGATGTTATTGTTATTATCCAAAAACTGAATAATTCAGCTCCTGTTTTTATATACAAAGCGTTTAAAATTGAAGTAAACAAAATGATTGGCAAAATTGTTTTTAAATTCTTAAGGTACATTGAAAAAGGTATTTTAGATAATAAAATCAAAACAAGCAAAAACGCCATCATTAGTCCCAATGAAAAAGCATTATTACTTAAGAAAGCAAAGACAATAAACATAACAAGCAAAATTAGCTTTGTCCTTGGATCTGCCCTGTGTATGCTCGAGTTAGTAGGAATAAACTGGCCAAAAGTAATATCGTTAAGCATTTTTCTGCCCCCTTCCCATCAGTTTGAGAAGTGAGTTTTTCATTTGCTCAACAGTATATATATTATTATCGACATTTATTCCTAAATCTTTAAGACGCAATGCGATCTGGGTAACTTGAGGAATATTAAGTCCGATACTTTCAAGAAGCTCCGCATGCGAAAAAACATTGCCAACTGTATCAAACATTTCCACTTTTCCCTTGTTCATCACAAGTATTCTTTCGGCGGTTTTAGCCATATCTTCCATACTGTGAGAAACAATTATGACTGTGGAGCCTGTAGTGTCACGATATTGCTTTATCCTTGATAATATAATATCCCTGCCTGCGGGATCAAGCCCGGCAGTAGGTTCATCTAACACAATAATCTTGGGTTGCATTGCCATAACACCTGCAATTGCGGCACGGCGCTTTTCACCGCCTGACAAATCAAAAGGTGACTTTTGCAAAAGATTTCGGTGAAGACCAACCATCTCTGCCGCGCCTATAACACGATTGTCAATCTCGCTATGACTGAGTCCCATATTTGTCGGTCCAAATGCAATATCTTTATATACAGTTTCTTCAAAAAGTTGGTATTCGGGATATTGGAAAACAAGACCAACTTGAAACCTGATCTGGCTGATTTTTTTTGGATTTTCCCAAATATCTTTACCATCTAGAAAGATATTACCTTCTGAAGGTTTTATTAATCCATTCAAATGTTGGACAAGAGTTGATTTGCCGGATCCGGTATGGCCAATAATCCCCACAATTTCGCCCTGTTCGATTTCAAAGTTGATGTCGGTTATTGCATCATATGAGAATGGCGTACCGTGTCCATATGTGTAAGAAAGGTGTGATACCTTTAGTAATGACAATTATTTTTCCTCCTGCAAAGCTCCAGTCAATGCCTCGACGCATTCATCAACAGTAATAATACTGCTATCAAGGTCAATGCCAGCTTTCTTCAGTTCAAAAACGAGTTCTGTCGGTTGAGGAACATCTAATCCAACCGATTTTAAAAGTTCAACCTGAGAAAACACTTTGGAGGGAATGCCGTCCAATAATATTTTCCCCTTATCCATTACCACCACACGGTCGGCCATTGCAGCCTCGTTCATGTAATGGGTGATTAATATAATTGTAATATTTTTTTCTTTGCAAAGTTTAATGATTGTTTCCATAACTTCTTGCCGGCCCCGTGGGTCAAGCATTGCTGTAGGCTCATCTAAAACAATACATTCAGGTTCCATTGCAATGATTCCGGCAATTGCAACTCGTTGCTTTTGGCCTCCGGACAACTTATGCGGAGAAGAATCCTTATATTCATACATTTCAACTGCTTTTAGCGCTTCATCAACGCGACGTCTCATTTCATTAGGTTCAACGCCTAAATTTTCGAGTCCGAAAGCAACGTCTTCATCAACAATGGTTGAAACAAGCTGATTATCAGGATTTTGAAAAACCATTCCCACAATACGTTTAATATCAATAGCGTGGACTTCATCGTTAGTGTTCATACCTGACACAATGACATTGCCTTTAGTCGGCTTATTAAGACCGTTTAAAAGTTTCGCCAATGTGGATTTTCCAGAACCGTTGTGCCCCAAAACAGCAGTAAAACTGCCCTTTTCAAAATCTACCGAGAAATCTTCCATAACCGCTATATTGCCTTCTTCGGTTTCATATTCAAATGTCACATTTTGGGCACTAATTATTTTATCCATTTATTTTTTGTCCTTTATCCACAAGGTTGTGTTGCCGCATGGTAAAACTATTTTCTTTGAAGTAACAGGAAGTCCGATTTCATCGGTAGAGGCAGAGCCTCCTCGACCTTTTACTATCATATTATCAACCATAAAATTCAGTATAGACGGAGAAAGTCCGCCGGTATATGAATTAAGCAAAAAGAATATTGCATCTTTACTTAAAAGCCCTGAAACAACGTCTAAAAGCTCATAAAGCTGTTCATCTAGCTTCCAAACTTCTCCGTTTGGCCCCCTGCCATATGACGGTGGATCCATAACAATACCGTCATATGTGTTTCCTCTTCTCAATTCCCTTGCACAAAATTTCATGCAATCGTCAACCAGCCAGCGAATATTGCCATCAGCAACTCCGCTTGATATTGCATTTTCCTTTGCCCACGATACCATGCCTTTCGAAGCATCAACATGGGTAACACTGGCGCCTGCTTTTAAACAAGCGATTGTTGCACCGCCGGTATATGCGAATAAGTTGAGCACCTTAACCGGACGGTTACATTTCTTTATCGTTTCTGACATAACATCCCAGTTTACAGCCTGTTCAGGAAACAAACCTGTATGTTTAAATCCCATAGGCTTTAAATTGAATGTTAAATCTTTATATTCAATACTCCACGCATCGGGTACCTTTTTAAGATTTTCCCAATAGCCTCCGCCGCTTGAAGAGCGGTGATACACTGCATGCGCTTCATTCCAGCGAGGGTCTGATTTCGTGAACTCCCAAATTATTTGTGGATCGGGGCGAATCAGTATAATATTACCCCAGCGCTCAAGACGTTCACCGGCAGTAGCATCTAAGAGTTCATAATCATTAAAACCAATTACAGCTCTCATTCACTAGCCCTTTCCGTAATAACAGCTGCTACTTCACGCGCAAGTTTATTAATAAGGTGAATATCCTTACCCTCAATCATAACTCTGATAAGTGGCTCTGTTCCGGATGCTCTAACAAGAATTCGACCATCTTCACCTAAAATTTTCGCTGCATTATCAATACTTTTAATAATTGTTTCGTCTGTTTTAAGCTTTGATTTTCCATCGGTATCAGCTGTCACATTAATCATTGTCTGTGGAAAAGATTCCATTACCGAAGCCAACTGAGATGCGGTTTTTTTATTTTTAATCATTGATGCAGCATATTGAACACCGGATAACTGACCATCGCCTGTAGTAGCAAAATCCTTGAAAATAATATGCCCTGACTGTTCCCCGCCTATGCTGTAATCGTTTTTAAGCATTTCCTCAAGAACATATCTGTCGCCAACTGCAGTTTCTATTACATTTATTCCGTTTTCACGTGCAAAATGTTTGAACCCGATATTTGACATAACAGTTAGAACTGCAGCGTCACCGTTTAACCTTCCGGATCTTTTAAATTCTTTAGCAAATACCGCAATAAGCTTATCACCATCAATAAGTTTTCCGCACTCATCAACTGCCAGACAGCGGTCGCTATCACCATCAAACGCTAACCCTAAATCCATGCCATTAGCATTTACATAATCAATTAAATCTTCCATGTGTGTTGAACCACAATGTTCATTAATATTAACACCGTTTGGATTATCATGTATCATATGACACTTCGCACCAAGCCTTGAGAAAATTTTCTCTGCGGTAGTTGATGCACAGCCGTTTGCACAGTCAATAGCAATTTTAAGACCATCTAGATTAACGTCAATTGAAGAAACAATATGATTTATATATTTATCAATATAATCAGGGCGATAAAATACATTGCCAACATCACCACCGACAGGCATTGTAAGTTCAACGGCATTATCCAAAACAATTGCTTCAATTTCTTCTTCTAAACAATCAGGCAGCTTATAACCATCTTTGTCAAAAAGCTTTATACCGTTATATTCGCATGGATTGTGAGAAGCCGAAATCATAACACCACTATCAGCTCCGCTATTTGCAACAAGATATGCAACAGCAGGAGTTGGGATAAATCCAGCAAGAACAACGTCTGCGCCAACAGAACACAAGCCGGATGCCAATGCCAGTTCAAGCATTGAAGATGACACACGGGTGTCCTTGCCAATTAAAACTTTAGGTCTTGCTTCAGAGTGTTTTGTTAAAACATATGCCGCTGCCCTGCCTATATTCATTGCAAGCTCACAAGTAAGCTCTGAATTTGCAATTCCTCTTGCACCATCAGTTCCAAAAAGTCTGCCCATTAAAAAAACTCCTTAATAAAAAAATTATTACATAGATGTTTGGTCACACTGAATTTGAATTCCTAAATGTTCATAAGCCGCTCTCGTTACGCAACGACCACGGTTTGTTCTGGATAAAAATCCAATTTGCATTAAGTAAGGTTCATATACATCTTCGATGGTCAAGCTGTCCTCATTAACTGCTGCTGCGAGAGTATCCACACCAACAGGTCCACCGTTATATGTGTTAATTATTGTTGTGAGCATTTTTCTGTCAAAATCATCCAGACCTAGTTCATCAATTTCGAAACGATTTAAAGCAAGCTTTGCAATTTCTTCTGTTATAACACCGTCGTGCTCCACTTGTGCAATATCGCGAACACGCTTCAGCAAACGGTTGGCAATTCGCGGAGTTCCTCTGGAACGTGATGCAATTTCCAATGCACCATTTTGATCGATTTCGATTCCTAGAATTCCTGCTGATCGTGTTACTATTTCTGCCAACTGTTCAGGAGTATAAAGTTCGAGTCTAAGCAATACACCAAATCTATCGCGTAACGGTGCAGTAAGCTGACCGGAGCGTGTAGTAGCACCCACAAGAGTGAAATGAGGCAAATCCAAACGAATTGACCTTGCCGACGGGCCTTTGCCAATAATAATATCAAGAGCATAATCTTCCATTGCCGGATACAGAACTTCTTCAACACTTCGTGACAGCCGATGAATTTCGTCAATAAATAATACATCGCCCTCATTAAGATTGGTAAGCAGTGCAGCTAAATCGCCTTGCTTTTCAATTGCCGGGCCCGAAGTAATTCTAAAATTAACGCCCATTTCATTTGCAATAATACCCGCCAAAGTAGTTTTACCAAGACCGGGAGGGCCATATATCAAGCAATGGTCAAGTGACTCTTTCCTTAAAAGTGCCGCTTTAATATATATCACAAGATTTTCTTTAACTTTATCCTGACCAATATATTCTATAAGTGATTTTGGACGAAGAGAAAAATCAATTTCAGCATCTAAATTTGTTAGTTCAGGTGCAACTATTCTGTTTTCAAAATCCATTTCAGACATTATTTACACCTACCTTGATAAAGATTTTAATGATTCCTTTATAATTTGCTGAACACTGAAAGATTGATCGGTTCGGCTTACTGCTAAGGATGCTTCACTTTGAGAGTATCCAAGCGACACGAGTGCACTTAATGCTTCCTGTGCGTTTGTGTGATTGACCACGTTTCCAACAGCTTTTAAATCTTCCTTAAACGATATATCGGTTGCCGTAACCTTGTCCTTAAGCTCAAGTACAATTCGCTGTGCAAGTTTAGCACCTACACCGCTTGCTCTCGTAAGCGACTTTGAATCGCCGCTAGCAATATATAAAGCAACCTGGTCGGGTGTGAAATCCGATAAAATAGCAATTCCAATTCTGGGTCCAACACCATTAACGGATGTTATTAGTTTAAAACATTCCATCTCTGTTGTTTCATTAAAACCATAAAGGTCAACAGCATCTTCCTTAACATTCATATAAGTATAAACAAACACTTCACTGCCCTTTTTAGGAAGAGATGAAAGTGTGTTAAGCGTTGCGATACATTTATATCCAACACCGCCGCATTCAACAACAAATGAACGGCTATCAGTATAAATGAGCTTACCATGAAGTGAAAATATCATTATTATCTGTTTCCTCCTGCATATATCTTTCCAAGAAGCGAACCCGCAGAATGTGCATGGCAAATAGCCATTGCCAATGCATCGGCTGTATCGTCGGGTTTTGGCACTTTTTCTAGATTAAGAAGAATTCTGGTCATCTCCATAATTTGCTTTTTTTCTGCCCTGCCATAGCCTGTGACAGCCTGCTTGACCTGCAACGGTGTGTATTCAAACACTGGCACCTTCATTTTTTGGGCTGCAAGTACTATAACGCCTCTTGCTTGAGCAACATCTATTGCAGTTGTGGTGTTCGTATTAAAAAAAAGCTTTTCTATAGAAACTGCATCCAACAAATGCTTTGATAAAAGCATTAACATTTCGTCATAAATTTTTTCTAGCCTACTGGAAAAATCTGTTTTTGCTGCCGTTGTAATAGCACCATATTCAATCGGAGTAAACTTATTTGATTCATATTTAACAATGCCATATCCAACAATGGCATAACCGGGGTCAATGCCCAAAACAACCATGAGTCTCTCCTTAAACGCAAATTTGCATATTTGATGTATAGTATAGCATAAATCAGAGTATTAGGCAACTTGTGTTTGACTTTTTTAATGGAAAAAATGTTCGGGTTAATTGCATTGGTTATTTCATCACTTGAACGGGTATCAACTGAATAATTATGTTTATTATTACGATAATTTGAGCAGAACCATTTATAAAGAATAGTTGATAAACATCAGCGCTTTAGTTATAATATTCAATAAGGATGTGATTTAAATGTATACTGCAAATAAAAAGAGATATGATGCAATGACTTATAACCGTTGTGGAAAAAGCGGACTGTTATTGCCTGCAATTTCGCTAGGACTTTGGCAAAATTTTGGTGATTACAAACCATATGACAACAGCAAGCAAATGATTCTCAGAGCATTTGATCTTGGAATAACACATTTTGACCTTGCAAACAATTATGGTCCCACTCCCGGATCAGCCGAAGAAACTTTTGGAAAAGTATTAAAAACCGAACTTTCAAGCTATCGCGACGAGTTGATTATTTCAACCAAAGCCGGATATAGAATGTGGCCAGGACCATACGGAGAATGGGGTTCTAAAAAGAATTTAATTTCTTCTTTGGATCAAAGCCTGAAAAGAATGGGCCTTGATTATGTTGACATTTTCTATTCGCATCGTTTTGATCCTAATACTCCCCTTGAAGAGACTATGTCTGCGTTAGCACAAGCAGTTAAAAGCGGTAAGGCTCTTTATGTAGGAATATCGTCATACAATGCATCTCAAACCAAAGAGGCTTATAACATCTTAAAAAGCATGGGCGTAACCTGCTTAATTCATCAACCCAGTTACTCTATGATGAATCGTTGGGTTGAACCTGAATTATTATCAACATTAGATGACCTCGGAATGGGAGCCATTGCTTTCTCCCCTCTTCATCAAGGTGTTCTTACGAATAAATATCTCAATGGTATTCCGGCGGACTCGAGAGCAGGTCTGTCATATGGCACAATTAACGAAGATTTTGTTACAAAATACAAAATTGAGTGTGTTAAAAAGCTTTCAGAAATTGCAGAAAACCGTGGGCAAAGCGTCGCTCAGCTCGCTTTGGCTTGGGTACTTCGTCATAACTGCATGACTTCTGCAATCATTGGTGCTTCACGAGTCGAACAAATTGAGGAAAACGTTTCAGTAATTAATAATCTTAAACTGTCTGATGATGAGCTAAAAGCTATTGATAAAATATTAAATGAAGCTAACGCATAATATAAAGCTTTATAATTTGTGACTTTTAAAATTTGCAACCATTATTTATAAAAATATCACCCGAATGACTATTACTTAGCCATCGGGTGATATTTTTTGTATGATTGTGCGTATCTGTTACGCATTATTTGTGCATAAATTTGTGTTGAAGAAATATCAGAGTGACCTAATATTTCTTGAATATCTTTAAGTGGAGCACCATTTTCAAGCAAATTTGCTGCGAAAGAATGTCTTAAAGTATGTGGTGTAATATCTTTTTTAATATTAGCTTGCTTTGTATATTGTTTGATTATTTTCCAAAAACCTTGACGTGTCATTTGTTGACCATTCATATTTGTAAATAATGCTGTTACTTCTGAATCGTAAACGACAACATCCCTGACCTTGGTACAATAAATTAATACAGCTTTAATAGCATCAGGATACATTGGAATAATTCGCTCGCTGCGATCAGTATGTAAATGTAAAATTCCTACTT
>JAQVYP010000070.1 GCA_029004655.1 Oscillospiraceae bacterium
GCGCGGAATGCTTGGAAGTATTTTATCAATTGTTTTTCTTATTGGATTGGTGCTTACAATCCTGCCGCCTCAGCAAATTGCGGGATTTGTTGAAAAACAAAATGTTCTTTTGGCAACAGTAGTTGCATCGGCTTTCGGCACGATTACTCTTGTACCGGCATTTATTGCCTTTCCCCTTGTTGGAACACTCGTGAATGCAGGTGTAGGTGTTGTACCATCGGTTGCATTTCTTACTACTCTCACGATGGTTGGTATTGTTACCTTTCCTCTTGAAAAAAAAGAATTCGGAATGAAATTTGCAATTACACGTAATGGACTAAGCTTTCTGTTCGCGATAATTATTGCACTTGTGATGGGAGTGATTATATGACAAAGATATTCAATAAATTTAAAAATAACTTGTTTTTTATAATAGTAATTTTAGGCTACATTGCAATGTTTATAATCAAGCCTCAGATGGGTTTTGATGCAGTTAAAAACAGCGGATATTACATAAAAGAAATGTTTCTTATTATGCCTGTAATATTTGTTCTGACTGCATTACTTGACACATGGGTGCCGAAGCAGACGATTATAAAATATCTTGGGCGCGAATCAAAAGTTAAAGGTACTATTCTTTCCTTCGTTTTAGGTGGTATCTCAGCAGGCCCGATTTACGCTGCGTTTCCGTTCTGCGTAATGCTCCACAAAAAAGGTGCGTCAATTAAAAATATTGTTATTATATTAAGTTCATGGGCTGTTATTAAAGCACCTATGCTTTTAAATGAGGTAAAGTTTTTAGGTGTTAAGTTTATGGCTGTCCGCTGGGTACTGACGGTAATAGCAATTCTTGTTTTCTCGTGGATTACCTCAAAAATCGTAAAGGATGAGGATTTGCCGCAAGAGACAGAAGAACAGCCAAAAGGAATAAGTGTCAACCATGACGCCTGTATGGGTTGTTCACTTTGCGTAAAAAATTACCCTGAGCTTTTTGAAATGAAAAACAAAAAAGCTTTCGTGAAAGAATATGATTTTGAAATTGATGGAGATAAGCTTAAAAAAGTAATCGACAGTTGTCCTGTAAAAGCGATAACTGATCTATAAATTTATTAAAAAGCATTTAATAGGAATTCGACTATAGTTTTATGTTACAAGCCGACTACAAATGAGCAGACCCAGATGCTCTGTGTGGTCGGCTTTTCATATATAAAATTTATTGATTTATAACGAAGGAGGTGTTTTAGTGTCAAATAACTGGGTTGTCCTGAATCTTGAACGCGCACTTGAAACATGGAATAAAAAGCTTGCCGAGATATGGTAGATTATGATGGAGCAATCCAATTTGCGGCGTAAGCTCTAAGCCAAAGAGCAAAAGGCATCATGACCTTGGCAGGTGGTTTTATCATTACCTTTGCAAAGGAAATTCTTGATCTGATCGTAGGCTAAAACAAATGAAAGCATCGGCAGTTCCTTTCTTTGCTGTGTTAAGGGGATAGTCATATTTATAAATACAAGGCTGTCGGTTTAACAAATAAACGGACAACCTTGTATCCTTTAACGAAGTGAATCGGCCAATTGCGTAATTCTACCTTCTATTATCCTAATTACCGAAATGAAATCCTCATCGCTTTTACCGGTCGGGTCTGTTAGCTCCCAATCCTCACGACGTTTGCATGGCAGATATGGGCACTCAACATTGCAGCCCATTGTTACGACCACATCAATTGGTGGAAGTTCCTCAAGCAATTTTGATCGTTGAGTTGCTTCCATATCAATACTGTAAAGTTTTTTCATAAGTCTTACCGCATCTTGATTAATTTGCGGCTTAGTTTCAGTTCCTGCTGAATAACTTTGAAAAACATCGGCGGCAAAATGCTTTCCCAGCGCCTCCGCAATCTGGCTGCGGCAGGAGTTATGAACGCATATAAACGCAACTTGAGGTTTACTCATGCTTAAACCAACCTTTCGTGTTATTTGCAATTCTGACAAGTATAAGCATAACCGGCACCTCAGTTAGAACACCGACAATAGTAGCAAGCGCAGCAGGGCTTTGTGTACCAAATAGGGAGATTGCCACAGCGACAGAAAGCTCAAAGAAATTCGAGGCTCCGATCATTCCGGCAGGTGCGGCAATGTCATGAGGCAGCTTCAATACCTTGCTTGCAAGATACGCGATGAAGAAAATAAGGAATGTCTGTATGATCAGAGGTATTGCAATCAAAACGATGTGCAGAGGATTATCCAGAATTACATCCCCCTGGAATGAAAAAATGATAATCAATGTCAAAAGAAGGCCAATGATTGTAATATTCCCGAATTTCGGTATAAATCGGGTTTGAAAATATTCCAGACCGTGTTTCTTGGTAACATAGTTCCGGGTTATCACACCGCCTGCAAGAGGGATTACAACGAACAAAACTACCGATAAAATTAACGTATCCCATGGAATGGATACACCGCCTACGCCAAGCAAAAACGCGACAATCGGCGTAAACGCGACAAGGATAATCAGGTCATTGGTCGCAACCTGCACCACCGTGTATGCGGCGTTGCCTTTTGTCAGATGACTCCATACGAATACCATTGCTGTACAGGGTGCAGCTCCAAGCAAAATTGCACCGGCCAGATAATCTTTGGCAAGTTCCGCAGGGATAAGCGTCTTGAAAATCACAAAGAAAAACAGCCATGCGATGCCGAACATAGTAAACGGTTTTATCAGCCAGTTGGTCACCCATGTTACGAAGAGACCTTTTGGATTTTTACCTACGTTTTTAATGCTCTGGAAATCAACCTTCAGCATCATGGGATAGATCATAAGCCAAATCAGTATGGCAATCGGTATAGATACATTGGCATACTCAAAGCGCCCAAGAAAATCCGGAATTGCTGGTATGAATTCACCGATCAACACTCCAACAACCATGCAAAATGCAACCCATATTGTCAGGTATTTTTCAAAAAAGCCTATCCCTGTACTTTTGCTTTTCTCCATAATATCGCCTCCTCGCTATTGATTGAGTTCATATATCTTTTTTTGCTGATCCTTATTCAAAGCCTTTTCTGTAGTTACCGCAATAATCAGGATGCCGATAATGCTAAGTACCAGTCGGGTTAGCGTGAAAGTTAGCCCTAAACTTGCAGCTTCAAATGTCAGCATCGGGATTTTTGTTGTTGACCATGCACCGATGAATATAAAAACATTGAACAGACTGCTGCCTTTTTTCAGCATTACTCCGGCAACAGGAAATGCCGCATACAGCGGTCCGGCGGCGGCTGAGCCAAGCAAGAAAGCAATCAGAATTCCTTTCAGTCCGGAGCCCTTGCCGGTATACTTCATCATAGTAGCCCGGTCAACCCATACGTCCAGTAACCCCAGGAGAATAAAGATCGGAGGAATTACCGATATCATTTCAATAAAGTTCTGTTTTGTAATGCTGATGGATTTTAGCCCGATATCCGGCAGTGCAAAGCCAATCACGATGTTAATAATAATCAACAGAAGAAATACCCTGTACCGTTTCAAAAAAGCTTTCATTACAACACCACTCCAATCACAAATGCGGCAATCATAGAAAACACAAACGCCGAAATATTTCGAATAATCGTGGCTCGTTTCCCAAAGGTCTTTATCTCAAGCGGCAGCGTTACGATTCCAACCATCATAAGTGTGGAAACAAAAGCCGCGATCTGCATATATCCCGCGCCGTTTTTCAGAAGCGCGGCAGCCAGCGGAAATGCTACGAATCCCGGTATCAGCGTAATAGAACCGATAAGCGCCGCCCCAAGCACACCCCAGATTCCCGAG
Source organism: Oscillospiraceae bacterium (assembly GCA_029004655.1). GTDB lineage: Bacteria > Bacillota > Clostridia > Oscillospirales > Acutalibacteraceae > STF2-152. The sequence continues at coordinate 3,785 of JAQVYP010000070.1, forward strand.
CGCATTCCAAGGAGATTTGTAATTGTCTCAGGACTCAGAATAGCCAGAGCGAGGCCGATAATGATCAAAATGGACAGAAATTGCGGAAGAATGTTTTCAAACGACTTCCATGCTTTTTTCAGCGCCATTTTTGTCTTGTTCCGATCCTTGAAAAATGACATTGCAAGGCCGGTACCTGCAAGCCCGTATAATATATAGGTAAACATAGACGCTCCTTTGTAACCGAGTACCCGGAATGGCTTCGAAGTTCATTCCGGGTTGCTCAATTATCTTACCTTCTGCAGAATTTTTACAACCTCATCTGTTTTCAAAACCTTGCCATAGGAGACTACTTTCCCGTCGATGACAAGAGCAGGGGTTGTCATCACGCCGTAGGCTGCAATTTGTGAAAAGTCGGTCACATGATCAATCGTCATATCCATTCCGAGCTGCTCCAATGCGGCTTTTGTCGCAGCTTCAAGCTGGTTGCATTTTGCACAGCCGCTGCCCAAAACCTTTACACTTGCGCCTTCTGTTTTTGCGCTTTCCGCTTTCGCCATTGTCTCAGCATCACAGTTTCCGCCACAGCAACAACCTTTGCTTTCTTCTTTCTTCTTTCCAAATAAACTCATTATAATAGCCTCCCAAATTTAATTAAAACCCAAGATAAAACATGTAAAACCCAATAGTCAGGATAATTAAACCCATGACTACTTTTAATGCTGTACTCAGTTTGCCGTATTTCTCGCTTTTCGTCAGCTTTTGTATTAAGCCGACCGAAGTTCCTGCAACTACAGCAAGTATTCCGTGACCTATTGAATATATCAACAATAAAAGTATTCCCCAAATAATATTTCCTTTGCCTGCAACGATTGCAAGAAGAGCAATTAACACAGGTGTTGAGCAAGGCGATGCAAACACGCCTCCGAGTATTCCTGCAATAAGAGCACCTATATAACCTTTACGGGTATTTTTAGAAACCAAATAACTTGACGGGATTATTTCAAAGATACCCCATGTTTGCAAAGCCATTAATACCATTAGGATTCCGAGAACGATATACCACCAGCTTGCACTTGTACCAATTAACTTTCCAGCAAGAGAAGCAATAACCCCAAGAGCAGTAAAGGTAACAGCAGAGCCAATAGCAAATGTTAACGACAAACGAAAGGCTTTCTTGGTATCTTTCTGACCAGTGCCACCGACATAGCCAATAATTAACGGAATACTTGAAAGCGAACAAGGAGTAAAAGAAGTTAATATGCCTGCGACAAATGCAAGTATCGGAGCAAGCCATAAACTTTCCTTAATGAGAGTCGATAATTGATCGAGTAACTCGGTCATTATTTAACCCCCATTTCTGCAAAGATTTTTCTCATCTCCGCTTCAGTAATGCCCCCTTGATGTACTGTAAAGATATGTTTTCCTGTAGTTTTGTCTGAATACATTGTGATTCCCTCTATGCTATTCTGAATGCTTTCACTCGGAACATAAGGTGTACCGTCTGCATTGTAAAACACCTGCGTTGGAATTACCGAAACTGGGAAATCATTCGCGGCTGTCGTGTATTTCCAAACATCAACGAACTGAACAATCGCTTTACCTTGCCATTCTTTATTCAATGTTTCAAGAACAGGAGCCATTTGCTTACAGGGTATACACTGATCTGAGCCGAAGTCGATTACAAATGGTATCTTGTAGGATTTGATTTTATCCAAATCAACCTCTGATATTTTAAGCGGAATTGTATCACTTATCGTATTGCTGTTGTCAGAAACAGAGCCTTTATTGTTTTCAGATGATGTATCCCTATCACCCAGTGATTTAAATATGAATATACCTGCAATGACTAATAAAATTATAGAGATAGTACCAATTCGTATACCAAGCATCTTCCTTTTATCAAATGTTTGTTTTTTTTCATTCACTTTATTAATCACAGCAGCAACCTCCTCCGCATCCGCAGTCCTTACTTACTTTCTTTCCCTCAAAGAATTCCCTAAGGTTTTCGGGTAGTTCATACTCGCCACAGGAACAGCCGGTTTCAAGTTGCACAAACACAGTAGTTAGAATGGCTTCGGCAAGCATTTCTTTCGGAGGCACTTCATAAGTTTCCTCGTTATACTCGAAAACCCTACAGCTCACATCGGTTCCGCTTATGTCACTGCAGCAGCCACAGCTATTTTCTGCAACCGATTGACAGATGTCCTGACCGTTTACGCGAATAGTTGGAGAGGAAAGGAACTTATATTGCGTTGCAATTTCCGCTGTCTTCATTTCAATTTTATTATATTCTACTTCAAATCCCGCGATTTTTAGTGCCGGGGTAATCGTCATCATGACTTCGTCAAGTACGTTGTCCGTTCCAATACAGCGGTCACAGGTCTCAAGATCGAGGTATAGATACTCCACAATAATTTTCTTCTTTGTACCTGATCCACACCCGCAAGAACAGCAGGATTCTTTCTCTGGCAGTTCTCCGTTCGGTGGTGTCCAGCCTGTGTCCTCGCCTACGTAGGTAATTGCGCCAACCGGGCAACGGTTACCGCATCCATGACAATGGTCTACACAGGATACAGGGTCCTTTACAACAGGTGATGGCGCCTTCGCTGTGTCATATACACCGTGAGGGCATTTTGCGACACAAGTACCGCAATCCTCACAGGTTAGATAATCGATAACGGGATACCATGTTTTAGCCATATCAGTTCCTCCTATATAATCAATGATTGAATTGCGTTAAAAAAGTAGCCTACGATGATGATGCCAATGGTACAGATTGCAATGAACAAAGCCATCAGCTTCGGTTTGACAGCCTTTCTCAGAATAATCATTGAAGGCAGGGACAGTGTTGTAACCGCCATCATGAAAGACAGGATAGTGCCAAGCTGAGCGCCTTTGGAAAGCAGTGCTTCTGCAATCGGAATTGTACCGAATATGTCGGCATACATCGGTACGCCTATGATTGTAGCAAGTATCACTCCGAAAGGATTATTGCTTCCAAGAACTGCTGCCACCCATTCTTCGGGTATCCAGTTATGGATGACAGCACCTATGCCAACACCGATCAGGATATATAGGAATACTTTTTTAAAGGTTGTAAGCATTTGCTCTTTTGCATATACAAGACGGTCTTTTCTTGTCAAATCGGGTGATTCTATGTCTACGCTTCCAGCTGTCATAATGAAGCTTTCCACATGCTTTTCCATGTGTAGTTTCTCAATAATTGTACCTCCGACAATGGCGATAATAAGCCCGACGATTACATAGATGACAGCGACTTTCGCACCGAAAATGCTCATCAAAAGGACTAAAGAGCCAAGGTCAACCATAGGAGAGGATATCAAAAACGAAAAGGTTACACCCAAAGGCAAGCCTGCAGATGTAAATCCTATAAAGAGCGGTATTGAAGAACATGAACAGAAGGGGGTTACCGTTCCGAGAAGTGCAGCAACAGAGTTTGCTCCGATACCGTGAAAACGTCCTAATATCCTTTTGCTGCGCTCTGGCGGAAAATAACTTTGAATGTAACTGATAATAAAGATCAGGAAACATAAAAGCACCGTGATTTTTATAACGTCATAAGCGAAAAATTGAATGCTTCCAACCCAGCGGTTCGTGGTGTCAAGACCTAATGCTGACAGACCGCCGCCAATTAATTCGTTTAACCACTTCATACCAAGTATTTGATTCTGAAAGAAATCCCAGATTGCTTTTAGTATTTGCATAGGATATAAACCTCACTTTCAATAAAAGAACAATAATATCAAATAATTTTGATGTGTTCTGCTGTTTAAAAGCCATCGTCAGATGGCTTATTTTTTGCAGCAGTCTATTTCTTCTGTAACACCGTCTGGAGTCGTCAGCTCCTTCAGCAGAATACCAGCATAATCACTGCCTTGTTGACTTATTTTATAATGTGTCCATTTGCCTTCCTGCCTACTCTCTACAACACCCGATTCAACGAGAATTTTCATGTGGTATGATAGTCCCGACTGTCCCAAGTCCAGCTGTTCCAGCAAAACGCAGGCGCATTTTTCACCGCCGCGTAGCAACTCAAGTATACGTAAACGTTTTTCGTCGCAAAATGCTTTAAATATCTTTGCGTGTTCCTCATATTTTGTTTCCAAGTTATCACCTCATATCAAAATATTTAGATATGTTATTATTATATGCATCAAATCAAGTTTTGTCAATGTGATTTTTGAAAATGACAAATTATTTTACATTTAAGTAGCGGACAGTTTCTGCGGATGCGTACGCAGTATCTATCGGCTATTTTTTATATATAAATCTATTCAAAGGAGGTTGCCAGATGCAGAAAACAAATAAAATTACGGAAGGAGGATGTAAGCCATGTCAGATAATTGGGTTGTTCAGAATATACAAAACGCCTTAGACACATGGAACGACAAGCTTACCGAAATATGGTCACTCATTACGCAGTCGCCCGCGGATTTTAAGGGCGGAGCCATCTGGAACACAATCGTAGATATCCACAGTGCTTTGCAAGCGGTCGGTTATGCACTGCTTGTTTTGTTTTTTCTTGTTGGCGTCGTAAAGACCTGCGGCAGCTTTGTAGAAGTCAAAAAGCCGGAGCACGCTTTCAAACTGTTCATTCGTTTTGCACTTGCAAAGGGAGTAATAACCTATGGACTTGAACTGATGATGGCTCTGTTCAATATTATTCAGGGCGTAATCTCATCTATCATGACTGCGGCGGGCTTTGGCTCGGCGGCAACAACGGTTTTGCCGGACAGCATTGTGGATGCGGTAGAAAGTTGCGGATTCTTTGAGAGTATTCCGCTATGGGCAGTAACGCTTATCGGTGGACTGTTTATAACAGTGCTGTCATTTGTAATGATTTTGTCTGTGTACGGGCGCTTTTTCAAGCTTTACCTTTACACGGCAATTGCACCCGTACCGCTATCTACCTTTGCAGGTGAGCCGACGCAGAATGTCGGAAAGAGCTTTTTGAAAAGCTACTGTGCGGTATGCCTTGAAGGTGCAATTATAGTATTATCCTGCATTATCTTTTCTCTGTTTGCGGCTTCACCGCC